>CAYFKI010000048.1:0-879 GCA_964343525.1 uncultured Cyanobium sp. | reverse complement strand
ATTGCTGGGCCGTAAAAGCCAAGAAGGCTGAATCAACCCCTGACAACAACCTTGTAACAGGAAGGGGCTTCAAGGGCCTAAATAAACAACCTATTAGGGACAGGCAATTGACCAATTCAAGAGCGATAACAGTCCGGGCCATGGACCGGTTCCGCGCGGTCTTTCATGACGGAAGCGCAGAAGCATTTTTAGTAGAGACAACCAAATCCATAAAATGGCATGACCAGAACAGCAGACGAGGGCGCAAGACAATTACTGCAACGTTGACCAGATGCCAATAATTACCCTCAGAAGCCGCACTAGCAATCAAGCATAAAGTTGCTATTAGCCTATTTTTAATTGGCAGGAGGAACAACATCAATTCTTACATGACCATCCTCAGACCGGGAAATACCCAAGTAACCTGATTTTATTAAATCATCCCGGGAAACCCACGGGATTCGCACAGAGTCGCCTGAAGTAACCGCGGGGTTGAGACCAGAATAAACCGAAACAATTCCACCAAGATACTCATCACCCTTTACATACAATAAAGGTGCAGCAGTAGCCGACCCCCAGGCGCGAAGGCTATGGGAAACCAAGAGATCAGCGCTCTCTTTTGACATTTCATTATGCCTAATAATCAAACTTGAAAAATCATCTTGGCGCGGGTGTGGCGAGACAAGCCCAGGTCAAGCGGCAAAAACGGCGTTGACCGTGGTAGCCATAAGAAATACGCACAATATTCTCCCAACCCGAATGTCCATACTGGATCTCTTTAAGAGCCAACAGAAAAGGACAGGGTAGTAAAGGAAAAAAGAAAAGCCCCAATGACCTTCAAGCTCAATACCGGAAAGTACGCAGCTGGAAAACGAAGCAACAATTGGAACCAAACAAAGA
>CAYFKI010000047.1:0-8169 GCA_964343525.1 uncultured Cyanobium sp. | reverse complement strand
GGGTGGGGCCGTGCTGCTCGGCGGGCAGTTGTTCACCGGCCACGGCGGAGCGGCTCCGGAACCGGGTCTGATTGGTTTGGATCCCGATGGCCCTCCCTGCAGCAGCGGCAACCGGGGATCGCTGCAGCAGTACTGCTGCATTGCGGGCCTGGCCCGGCTGAGCCCTTTGGATCCGGCCGAGCTCAGCCTCCGGGCCGAAGCGGGTGATCCCGAAGCCTTGGCCGTGTGGGCCGAGTACGGCCGTTTGCTGGGTGTGGGTTTGAGCTCTTTGATCTACCTGTTCACCCCCCAGCGGGTGCTCTTGGGCGGCGGCTTGAGTGCCGCCAGCCGGCATTTTTTACCGGCGGTGTGGGCCGAGGTGATGGAGCGGGTGTCGCCGGTGAGCCGCGAGGGCCTCACGATCGAGCGTTGCGCCCTGGGCAATGGGGCTGGTCGGCTGGGGGCCGCCAAGCTGGCCCTGGATCGGTTGCCCACAGGCCCGACAGAGCCTGATGGCTTGGGATGATGGCGGTAGCCCAAGGCTTGGGCTTTCGTTTGGACGTTGAGCGCTTTGGCCATGGCCGTTCCTGACCCCTCGCCTGCCTTGCTGGAGCGCGCCGCCGCGGTGCGCCGCAGCGCGATGGCCCTGGGGCAATGCAGCGACCAACAGCGCCGCCAGGCCGTCTTGGCCATGGCCGATGCCCTGGAAGCCAACCGGGATCAGATCCTGGCCGCCAACCAGGCCGATCTGGAGGCTGCCCGCGGGGATGGCCTGGCTCCGTCGCTGGTGGCTCGCCTCAAGCTGGATGGGGCCAAGCTCGATGGGGCGATTGCGGGCGTGCGCCAGGTGGCGGCTTTGGCGGATCCCCTGGGCCGGCGGCAGTTGCACACCGAGCTGGATCAGGGCCTGGTGCTGGAGCGGATTACGGTGCCGCTCGGGGTGCTTGGGGTGATTTTTGAGGCGCGCCCAGACGCGGTGATGCAGATCGCTTCGCTCGCCATTCGCTCCGGCAATGGGGCCCTACTCAAGGGTGGTCGGGAAGCCAACCGCAGTTGCAGCGCGATTCTCGAGGCCTTGCGCCAGGGACTGGCTACCAGCGTGGTGTCACCCCAGAGCCTGGAGCTGCTGACCAGCCGGGAGGAGAGCTTGGGGTTGCTCAAACTCGACGGGCTGGTGGATCTGATCATTCCGCGGGGCTCCAACGAGCTGGTGCGTTTCATCCAGGACAACACCCGCATTCCCGTGTTGGGTCATGCCGATGGCGTTTGCCATCTCTACGTGGATGCCCAGGTGGATCAGGACCAAGCGCTGCGGGTCGCCCTCGATTCCAAAACCCAGTACCCGGCGGCCTGCAATGCCATCGAAACCCTGCTGGTGCACGAGGCCATTGCCGAGCAGTTTCTGCCGAGGGCCGTGGAGGCCTTGGCGGCAGCGGGGGTGGCGTTGCGCGGGGATGCGGCGTCGATGGCCTGTGGGGTGCCTGAAGAGGCCAGTGAGAGCGACTGGGCGACGGAATATTCCGATTTGGTTCTGGCCGTGAAGGTGGTGCCCGATCTGGAGGCGGCCCTGGCCCACATTCGCCGCTACGGCTCACGCCACACCGATGCCATCTGCACCAGCGACCCCGCTGCCGCGGATCGGTTCTTGGCTGGCGTTGATAGTGCGGGGGTGTATCTCAACTGCTCCACCCGCTTTGCCGACGGTTTCCGCTACGGCTTCGGCGCCGAGGTGGGCATCAGCACCCAGACGCTCCCTCCGCGGGGGCCGGTGGGTCTGGAGGGATTGGTCACCTACCGCTACCGCCTGCGGGGCGAGGGGCACATCGCCGCGGATTACGCCAGCGGCAGCAAAACCTTCAGCCACCGCACCCTTCCGTTGGCGTGATGGCGGCTGAGCGCTCCTGGATCCACCTGCGCGGACTGCGCCTTTGGGCCCATGTGGGTGTCTTGCCCGTGGAGCGCGAGCACGGTCAGTGGTTTGAGTTGGAGCTTCGGCTGGGGCTGGATGGCCCCGGTGCTGCCACCACTGACGATCTGGCCCACACCCTGGATTACGGCCTGGTGATTCGCGCGCTTCAGGTTCAGGCCCGCTCCTTGGTGTGCCACACGATTGAGCACTACAGCGAGCAGGTGTTGGATCTGGTGGTAGGCCTCTATGGGCCAGTTCCGATCCAGTTGGAGCTGCGCAAATGCGCCGTTCCCGTGGCTGGCTTTGACGGCGATGTGGCGATTCAGCGCCGCCGTAACTGGCCTCCTAAACCGTGAGGGCGAAGCTGTCGCGCCGGTGGAAGTCGGCAACGGTGCCGGTATGGCGCAGGGCCCAGTAGGTGGTGCTCCCATCGCGCAGGGCGATGACGGCGCAGATGGCCAGATCCAGCTGGCAAGCCTCATCCAGCCCAAGCGGTAGCGGGATGGTGGCGCTGAGCGCCAGGCCCGTGGCGGATCGATCCAGCTGGTGGGAGATCGCGGTAACGCTGGGATCGGCGATCAATCCCTCGCGATAGTCCTGGAGTTGGTAGACGTTCCAATCGCCGCTCGGGGAGAGGTTCATTTCCCAGTAGGCGCTCTCTCCAGGCTTGGCGAAGAAACACTCCAAACAGGTGCTCTGCCACAGCCCATCGCAGCGGCTGGGCGCCGAGCTGGGCTCCGGAATGACCACCGCATCCAGGTTGCCCTCCAGCAAGTAGTGCAGCTTCAGGGAATGGGCTGAGCGCGTGACAGTGCGTTGGCAGGTGCCGCCCAGCGTTAGGGCGAGAGATGGCGGGAGCGGTTCAAACGGAACCAGCTTGAAGGGCTGGGATGGGCTCACAGGCCCATCTCCTGGCGCAGGCGATCGATGATGGCCTGAATTTGACCTGCCTGCGCTTCGATGCTTTCGGTGAGCCTGAATTGCACGCAGGCGCGATCGAGATTGTGGCCCGCGCGGCTCACCTTGAAATAGGGGTTGCCGGCGAGATGGTCGGTGAGAAAGCGCAGGCCAAGTTCAAGGGGAAGCAGGCGAATGGCTGCCAAGAGGTAGTCGTAGTCGTGGGAGGTGAGGGTGCCGCGGGTGGCGTTGAGGTAGCCGCGCAGGATCGCCTCACACAACGCCAGGTCAAACACCACGGCATCGAGGTTGGTGGTCTCTTCCCCAGCGGGATTGCAACCTGAACGGCAGCAATCGCCGATGTCGTAGTGCAGCAGGCCCGGCTTGACGGTGTCGAGGTCCACCATGGCCAGGGCCATGCCCGTGGTGGCGCACAGCAGGATGTTGTTGACCTTGGGGTCGCCGTGAATCACCCGGGTCACGAGCTCACCCCGCTGCAGGGCTGTTTCGAGAACGTCGAGGTCATGCTCGCGCTCCTCGATGAAGCGCAGGCACGTTGAGAGGGTGGGATCCAGCTCAAGCTGGAGGCTGCCTTTTACCTGCTCCAGGATCTGGTGGTAGGCCTGCAGGTAGCCAGGGGTCACGTGGAAGCCGGGCAAGGGGTCGGCCAACCCCTCGGCAGGAAGATCACTCAGTAAGTGGTGAAATCGCCCCAGGGCCCGTCCCAGTTGTTCGGCCTGATCGGCATCCTTCACCGTTTGCAGGGTGATGGCTCCTTCCACGTAGGTGATCAGGCGCCAAAATTGCCCGTCTTGCTGGATCCAGCGATCTGTTGAACGCCGGCTCGCCAGGGGCTCGGGCGTTAGCCACCGATCTGCTTCCCCATCTGCTCTCCCCCCTGCTCCCCCGCCAAGTTGCTCGGAACGGGGGTCGTGGCTGCCGGGGATCTGTTTGCCCTTGATGTGCTCACTCAGGGCGAGCAGGTTGTGCATCACCAGATCTGGTTGGGGGAACACCGAGGTGTTGATGCGTTGCAGCACGAACTGCTGCATGGTTTCTTGACCCGGGACCTGGCAACGCACGAGGTAGGTGTCATTCACATTGCCTTCGCCTAGGGGTTCGATCCAGCAGACAGGGCCTGGAATCTCGAACTGATCGGCGATGGGCGAGAGGGCCTCGAGCAGGCTGGGGTTCGCCTCGCGATGTTCCATGGGCGATTGCGCCTTGCCAACCATGGCCATCACTGCGCTGCTATGAGCTGGACAGGGTTTGCGTTGGGGCCCATGGTGGCACGCCTGTTCCCACTTCAACCTCGCTGCGAGGGAAGCCTGTGATCACGCTGAGCCGGTTTCGGTTGATCGCCGTGGGCAAGGTCCGTAAAGCCTGGGTGCGGGAGGGCCTGGCGATGTATGCCAAGCGGCTTCCCGGCTTTCAAATCGTGGAAGTGAAGGACTCCACCCCCAGCAAGGAGGCGGAGGCGATTGAAGCTGTTTTGCTGCCCTCGGAGCAGCTGGTGGTTCTCACGGAAGAGGGACGGGGGTTTGATTCCCAGGCCTTTGCCAGCTGGATGGGGCAAGTGGGTTCGGAGCGGGTGGCGTTTGCCATTGGTGGAGCCGAAGGATTCAGCCCCGCCCTCAAGAGCCGGGCCTTCCTTCAGCTCAGCCTCTCAGCCATGACCTTCCCCCACGAGATCGCCCGCCTGTTGTTGGTGGAGCAGATTTATCGGGGCCTCACGATTCTTCAGGGTGGGCCATATCACAAGGCCTGAGCCAAGCCCTTGCCGTTAATGCGTTGATGCCAACAGCGCCGATGCCAGCTTCTGTGATTGCGACGCCCCTGGTGTTGGTGCACGGGCTATGGGATACGCCCCGGCTGTTTCGCCGGCTGGAGGCCCAGCTGGCGGGCCGTCGGCCTGCGTTGTTGATTCCCCATTTGCCCCATGGCCTGGGCACGCCGCCCCTGGAGCAGCTCGCCCAGCGGCTGGGGGAGGCGATCGAGCAGCGTTTTGGCGCCGATCAAACGCTTGATGTGCTCGGGTTTTCGATGGGTGGCGTGGTGGCCCGCACCTGGTTGCAGCTGTTGGGTGGCCGTCGGCGCACCCGCCGTTTTTGGTGTGTGGGCAGTCCGCAGCAGGGCACCTGGCTCGCCCAGGGGGTTCCCCGGTGGCCGTTGGCCGGCATCGCCGACATGAAAGTGGGAAGCAAGCTCTTACGCCAACTCAATGGCGATCCGTTAGGGCTGGAGCCAGTGGAGTGCAGCAGCTTGTATTGCCCCACCGATTTGATGGTGGTTCCCGGCTGGCGAGCCACCTTGCCCCTGGGCCCGCGCCAGGCGCTGCCGGTGTGGACCCACCGCCAGTTGATGGCCCATCCCCGCGCTTTGAAACCGCTGGCGGAGGCCTTGCTGGCTCCTTGATTCTTAAAGCTTTTGGCCAGCAGCCGCCAAACCGGAATGGCGGATCAGGGCTTCACTCGAGGGTTGGCGTCCGCGGAAGGCCTCGAACACCTCGGCGGGTGACTGGCTTCCCCCCAGGCTGAGCACCGTTTCCCTGAAGCGGCGGCCGATGGCGACCAGTGCATCGTCCTGGTCGAGGCCGGCTTCCTCGAAGGCTCCGAAAGCATCCGCACTCAGCACCTCGGCCCACTTGTAGGAGTAGTAGCCCGCCGCATAACCACCCGCAAAAATGTGGCTGAAGCTGCAGAGGAAGGCGTCTTCAGCAATCGGTTCGAGCACCGTGGTGGTCTTGGCGATTTCGCGCCGCAGTTGCTCCGGGCTTTGGCCGGAGTTCGGGCTCCAGGTGCTGTGCAGGCGCAGGTCGGTGAGGGCCAAGTGCACCTGGCGCAGGGTGGCCAAGCCCCCCAGAAAGGTGCGGGCGGCCAGCAGTTTTTGGTAGTCGGCTTCCGGCAGGGGTTCGCCGCTCTGCCAATGGCGGGCCATGCCCATCAAGGTGGCGCGCTCGTAGCACCAGTTCTCCATGAACTGGCTGGGCAGTTCCACCGCATCCCATTCCACGTTGTTGATGCCGGCGGCTTGGGGACGCTCCACGGTGGTGAGCATGTGTTGGAGACCGTGGCCGAATTCGTGGAACAGGGTTTCCACTTCGTCAAAGGTCATCAGGCTGGGGGTGGCCCCCACGGGGGGGCTCTGGTTGCAAATCAGATAGGCCACCGGCAGCACCCGCTCGCCGGTGCGGTTGATCGAGCGCCCCAGGCATTCATCCATCCAGGCCCCACCCCGTTTGGAGCCAGGCCGGCTAAAGGGATCGAGGTAGAACGCGGCCAGGGGCTCCCCACTGGCGGCATCCAGCACCCGGAAATACTGCACGTCGTTGTGCCAGGTGGGCGCGGCATCGGGAGCGGCTTCGATGCGGATGTTGAACAACCGCTGGCAGAGGCCAAACAACCCCTGCAGCACCTGCTCGAGGGGGAAATAGGGCCGCAACGCTTCGCTATCGAGCTCAAAGCTGTCCTTGCGCAGCTGCTCACTCCAGTAGCTGATGTCCCAGGGTTGGAGGTGGTCGGCTTCGGCGGCCCCATGGCGGCGGGCGCAGGCCTTGAGGGCCTCCAATTCCCCGAGCGCCACCGGATAGGCGGCGCTGCGCAGCTCCTCCAGCAGCTGTTCCACCGAGGCCACGGAGTCGGCCATTTTGGAAGCCAGGCTCACCTCGGCCCAGTTGGTGTAGCCCAGGCGCTGGGCCTGCTCCCGCCGCAGCCGCAGGATCGCTTCGACCAGGGGCCAGTTGTTGAGATCACCGCTGGAAGCCCGGCTCACCTGGGCCTTGTAGACCTGCTCGCGTAGATCTCGCCGTTGGCTGTATTTCAGGAATGGGCCAACCCGCGGCATGTCGAGACCCATGCGCCAGCTGCCGCTTTCACCGGCTTCGCTGGCGGCCTGGGCCAGCAGGTTGCGCAGGCTCTCGGGCAGGCCGGCGAGTTCGTCTTCCGTGGTGAGGCTCAGGCTCCAGTTGTTGGTGGCATCCAGCACGTGGTTGCCAAAGCTGGTGGCGAGCTCAGCCAGTTGTTGGCTGGCGGCATTGAAGGCCTCTTGCGCCGTGCCTTCGAGGCCCACGCCCCGCAGCTCCATCTCCCGCCGTTCGGCCTCCACGATCCGCCGCTGGGTGCCATCCAGATCGGTCCGTTGCTGGAGGGCCTGGAGGGCGCCATAGAGGCTGCGGCTCTGGCCTGCCCGATTGCCAAAGGCCACCACGGCACTTTGTTGTTGCTGGTGGGCTGAGCGCAGCTCCGGGGTGTTGCACACGCCATTGAGGTGGCTCACCACCCCCCAGCTCCAGCGCAACCGTTCGCCCAGGTGGTGCAGGGGATCCATCACCGCGTGCCAGCCGAGGGATTCACCCCTGGCCCTTTTGGCTTCGAGGGTGGTCTCCAGGCTGGTCAGTTCCGCGTTGAGCCCATCGAGCAAGGCTGGGATCCCCTGCTCCACCTGCTCGGGGGTGATGGCTTCAAAGTTGGGCAGTCCCTCTCCGGCCAGCAGGGGCAAGGACGGTGCGGCCTGGATGGGTGCTTGGGTGCTGGAGCTCATGGCGCAACGGGGGACGCGGGCAGGCCGACGGATCCCATTTCAACCGATTGGAGCTGGCGATTGCAGCCAGCGCGCTCAGTTAGCCGAGGGCGCCCAGTTGGGACAGGGCGACGCTGGTGTGGCCGGCCAGCTCACCTGATAGGGCATTGGTGCTGGCTTCATAGAAGTCGATCGCCACCCGGGGCCAGAAGCCGATTACCAGGGTGGGCACCAACAGGGTGAGGCCAATCAGCAGCTCCCGGGGCTTCATATCGCCCACCACGGCCAGGGCCGGAATCCGGGGGCCGAAGAACACCCGCCGGCAGAGCGACAGCAGGTAGACCGGGGTGAGCACCAGCCCAATGGCCGCCAGCACGATCGTGATGATGCGGAAGCCGGTGGTGAAGCCATCGTTGGCGGTGACCCCCAGGAACACGGTGATCTCGCTGACAAAGCCGCTCATCCCAGGCAGGGCGAGGGAGGCCAGGCAGCTGGCCAGGAAAAAGGCGAAGGTGATCGGCAGGGCCTTGGCCAGGCCGCCCATGTTGGGGATCGAAAGCGTTTCGGTCCGCTCGTAGAACACCCCTGTCACGAAGAACATCGCTGCCGCAATCAGCCCGTGGCTGATCATCTGCAGCATCGCCCCACTCATGCCGAGGGCATCGATGGCGCCGATGCCGAGCAGCACAAAGCCCATGTGGCTCACGGAGCTGCAGGCAATGCGCCGTTTGACGTTGTCTTGGGCAAAGGCGTTGAGGGCCCCATACACGATGTTGACGATGCCCAGCACGATCAGGGCCGGCGCCAGGGTGAGATGGATCTCCGGCAGCATCTGCACGTTGAAGCGCAGCAGGGCATAGCCGCCC
>CAYFKI010000046.1:0-8176 GCA_964343525.1 uncultured Cyanobium sp. | reverse complement strand
ACGGCCATCCCCATCGCCAGCACCACCGCTCTTGATCGCGTCATCAAGCGGTCCTAAACGGCTTGGTTGGCCCTGCTCGCCGCGAATGCTGCGCAGAATTTCAGCGGCGGTGTTGTTGTCCACGCTGGCCAGGGCGTCATCGAGCACCAGCAACGGCGCCTTCACCAACAGGGCCCGCCCGAGGGACGTGCGCTGGCGCTGGCCGCCACTGAGGGTGATCCCCCGCTCGCCCACCAGGGTGTCGTAGCCATCGGGGAAGCCCTTGATATCGCCTTCTAGTCGGGCCTGCTGGGCGGCTTGCTGCACCAGGGCCCGCTCAGCCTGCGGCTTGCCGTAGCGCAGGTTGTCGGCCAGGGAGGCGGTGAACAAAAAGCCCTCCTGCGGCACCAGGCCGATCCGCGCGCGGAGCTCCTCGAGGGCCAGGCTCGTGATGTCATCGCCATCGAGAAACAGTTGGCCGGCGTCCACATCCACCATCCGGCCCAGGGCCCGGGCGAGGGTGGTTTTGCCGCAACCAACCGGTCCCACCACGGCCACCAGCTCCCCGGGTCGCACGGAAAAACTCACATCCTCCAGAGCTGGCCTTGGAGCCCCGGGGTACCAAACCGTCAGGCCGCGGGCCATCAGGGCGCCCTGGCCCGGCCCCTTGGGCTGCACGGGCTGAGGCGGCGACACGATCAAGGGTTTGCGCTGGAGCAGATCCTCCACCCGCTCCAAGCTCACCCGACCGGTTTGGAAGGTGTTGAGGGTGAACCCCAGCAGGGCGGTGGGAAACACCAGCCGCTCCACGTAGAGGATCAGCGCCACAATGTCGCCGATGCTGAGCCGGCCCGATTCCAGCTGGCCGCTGCCCAGGGCCAGCAGCAGCAGCAGGCTCACCGACGAGATCCCCTCCAGCAGGGGAAACAGGGTGCTGCGGGTGCGGGCCAGGTTGAGGGCGGCATCGCGATAGAGGCGATTACGGCCGGCAAAGGCGGCCTGCTCGGTGCCTTCCTGGCCGTAGATCTTGATGGCGCTAATGCCGGAGAGGTCTTCCTGGATTAGGTCGCTCAAGGAGGCGAGGGCTTCCTGCTGGCGGCGTTGCTGCCGCATCATCCGGCCGCCAAACAGGCCCACCACCATCAGCATCACGGGGTAGAGCCCCACGGCCGCCAGGCTCAGCCAGGGGTCGATCGCCAGCATCGCCGGCAGGGTGAGGGCATAGGCCAGGGCGGTGTTGGTGAGGCTGAGCACCGCAAAGCCCAGCAAGCGCCGCACGTTTTCCACATCGCTGGTGGCGCGACTGATCACCTCGCCGCTGCCGGTGCTCTGCACCCAGCCCGGTTCCTGCTTAAGCAGGTGGTCAAAGATCTTCTGCTTGAGGTCGGCCTCCACCTGCCGCCCCACGCCAAACACCAGCATCCGCGACAGCAGCCGCACCGCCCCCATCACGGTGGCCAGCAGCAGGATCAAGGCCGCCTGGTGCAGCAGGGGGTTGAGAGCGAAGCCGTTGTGCAGGTCGTCGATCACCCGACGCACCTGGAGCGGAATCGCCACGCTCAGCACGTTCACCACCACCAGCGCCAGGGCCCCCAGCAGCACCGCCTTCCTGTGGGGCCTGAGGTAACGCCAGATCAGATCGGTCCGAGAGGCACCCACGCCGCGTTGGTTCCAAGTGCTCGCCAACCTAGGGAGCTCCCATCCCACCGGTGATGGCCCATCCTTAAGGCCGCGATCCTTGCGGGCTCCCACGCTGTGAACGAGCAAACCCATCCCCTCTATGCAACCGATCGGGATGCGGTGGATCGGCTGCTGGCGGTGGAGATCCCCGCCGACGAGCACTTGGTGGATGCGGCCCGCCTGCTGATGCGCTACGAGGGTTTTCCGGGCGCGCCTGATCTGAAGGACGATCTGGCCAAAACCTTGCGGCTCTGGGGACTCAGCCGCGACGACTTGCACACCCGCACCCGCGCCATTTGGGCCGCTGGTTTCCGTCCAGCCCCCGCCACCACCGACACGGTGGGCTCCGGTTTTGACACCGCTGCCCAGGACAGTCCCTAGACCCAGCCAGTGGCGATGCCGCTCGCCGGTTGAATCAATAATCCGGTTGAAGAGATCGCCAAATTCGCCCTCTTCGGGTGATAGTGGAACAGTCCCCATCACCCGGCCCGGCGTGCTTTGCACCCGGGCTTTTTTCTGCCTGTGGTGGTGGTGGCTGCGCCCGTCCCCCTTGCCATGATCCCAGCCCTGTCGCGTACGGCGCCCAGCCCCAAGGAGCTATTGCAGCAATTGCTGCGCGGCGAGCATCTTTCCGGTGATCAGGCCCAGGGGCTGATGCAGGCCTGGTTGGATGGCCAGATTGAACCGGTGCTCACGGGCGGTTTGCTGGTGGCCCTTCAGGCCAACGGCGTGGATGGCCAGGAATTGGCGGCCATGGCCTCGGTGCTGCGCCAGGCCTGCGCCCTCCCCTCCAAACGCCCAGCCCTGAAGTTGGTGGATACCTGCGGTACCGGCGGTGATGGGGCCGACAGCTTCAACATTTCAACCGCCGTGGCCTTTGTGGCGGCGGCCTGTGGGGTGGCCGTCGCCAAACACGGCAACCGCAGTGCCAGCGGCAAGGTGGGTTCGGCCGACGTGCTCGAAGCCCTGGGCCTGCAACTCCAGGCCCCCCAAGGCCAGGTGATTGAGGCTCTGGCAGCGGTTGGACTCACCTTTTTGTTTGCACCCGGCTGGCATCCGGCGCTGGTGGCCCTGGCCCCCTTGCGCCGCAGCTTGGGCATTCGCACCGTGTTCAACCTGTTGGGCCCCTTGGTGAATCCGCTGCAGCCGGATACCCAGGTGGTGGGGGTTGCCCGGGCCGAGCTGCTCGATCCGATGGCCGAGGCCCTGGCGCGGCTGGGTCTCGAGCGGGCCGTCGTGGTGCATGGTCCGGGTGGGTTGGATGAGGCCTCGCTGGTGGGTCCCAATCAGCTGCGTTTGGTAACAGCAGGTGTGGTGCGATCTGAGCTGCTCGATCCGGAGGCGCTTGGGCTGGAGCGAGCTCCGATCGAAGCGCTGGCCGGTGGCGATCTCGCTACCAATGCCCAGATCCTTGAAGCGGTGCTCCAGGGCCAGGGAACCCGCGCCCAGCAGGATGTGGTGGCCCTGAATGCGGCCTTGGTGCTCTGGGCGGCCGGCCGGGTGGAGGCGGTGGCGGATGGCCTGCCCTTGGCCCAGCAGGCTCTTGCCCAGGGCTTGGGTTGGCAGAAGTTGGTGGCCCTGCGGGCTGCCCTGGCCGCCCCCGTTGGGGGATGATTTGATCATCTGATCTGGGGCCCTTGAGCGTGTCCGCCGACACCACTGCCGACACCAGCAGCGCCCTGTTGGTTTTGGCCGACGGCACCGTGTTGCGCGGTCAGGCCTTTGGGGCCAGGGGCACGGCCATTGGCGAGGTGGTTTTCAACACCGGCATGACCGGCTACCAGGAGGTGATGACCGATCCCAGTTACTCGGGACAACTGGTCACCTTCACCTATCCCGAGCTCGGCAACACCGGGGTTAACAGCAGTGACCAGGAAGCCGATGTGCCCCATGTGCGCGGGGTGATTGCCCGGCAGCTAGCCCCCGTGGCCAGCAACTGGCGCTGTGAGGGCGATCTGGAGCATTGGCTGGAACGCCATCAGGTGGTGGGCATTCGGGGGGTGGATACCCGGGCCCTGGTGCGCCATCTGCGCGATGGCGGGGCGATGAATGGGGCGATCAGCACCGACGGCACCTCCTGCCAGCGCCTGCTCGAACAGGTGCAGGCCGCTCCGGCGATGACCGGCCTCAACCTCGCGGCCCAGGTCAGCACCAAGACCCCGTACCACTGGGACCAGCCCTGCTCGGCGGCCTTTGATGCCCGGCTCCAGAACCGGCCGGAGCGCCCCTACAAGGTGGTGGCCATTGATTTCGGCATTAAGCGCGCCATCCTCGAGCGGTTGGTGGCCCATGGGTGTTCGCTCACCGTGCTGCCGGCCACCAGCTCCCTCGAGGACGTGTTAGCCCATGCCCCTGAAGGGGTGTTCCTCTCCAATGGCCCCGGGGATCCAGCGGCGGTGGCTGAGGGAATCACCTTGGCCAAAGGGTTGCTGCAGCAGGCCGATTTGCCTGTGTTTGGCATCTGCCTTGGCCACCAGATCTTGGGCTTGGCCCTGGGGGGAACCACGTTCAAGTTGGGCTACGGGCACCGCGGCCTTAACCACCCCTGCGGCTCCCCCGGTGAGGTGGAGATCACCAGCCAAAACCACGGCTTTGCCCTGGAGGCCGATTCGCTACCAGCCGACCGAGTTGCCATCACCCACCTCAACCTCAACGACCGCACCGTGGCGGCTTTGGCGATGCGCCACCAGCCGGTGCTGGGGGTGCAATACCACCCGGAGGCCAGTCCTGGCCCCCATGACGCTGATCACCACTTCGCCCGCTTTGTGGCCCTGATGGCCGAGCGGCGCTAGGCCCCGCTAGCACGAAGTGCTGACACAGATTGTTTCGAGTGCTGCAGCACCAAATTTGCTCCCTACACTTCGCGCCAGAAGCGCTCTGGGGGCTCAAGCCATCAACGACCTGCAGCGATTGACGGTCTCCCTGCGCGGTGGGTTCGAGCAGCAGGCGAATTGCCAGCTGTTTCGTTTCACCGGCCAGTTGGACGCCTACTCCGATAAGCAGTTTGGCGATTTTGTGGCGGGCCACCGCCAGCCCGCTCAGCCCCTGGTGCTCGATCTGAGCCATATCGATTTCATCGACTCCTCCGGCCTCGGGGCCCTGGTGCAGTTGGCCAAGCAGTGCAACACCGACCACCAGAACTTCCTGGTGGTGGGCAATGCCCGGGTCGTGCAAACGGTGAAGTTGGTGCGGCTCGAAGAGTTCCTGCACCTCCAGCCCGATCTCGATACCGCCCTGGGCCACCTTGCCGCCTGAGCCGGCCCACGACCAAGCCCCTAGCGCCTGGTTGGCCGGACTCACCCCAAGGCCCCCTGCCACGGCGTTGGGGCCCCTCCAATTGGCCTGGCTGGGGGATGCGGTGTGGGAGTTACATCAACGCCTGCGCCGCTGCCGGTTGCCGGCGAAGTCCCAGCAGCTCCACCAGCAGGTGGTGGAGGAGGTGAAGGCCGCTGCCCAGGCTCAGGCTCTTCAACGCCTCGAGGGGGTCTTGAACGAGGAGGAGCTGGATCTGGTGCGGCGTGGCCGCAACCGCTCGGGCCGTGGACCCAGGAACGGCGACCCGGGCGCCTACGGTCAAGCCACGGGCTTTGAGGCCCTGCTGGGTTGGTTGTTCCTTCACGACCCGCCTCGGTTAGCCGAGCTGCTAGATCACTTGAAGGAGAACGATCCATAACCACCGCCCGCCGCTGCCATGAGCCCTCGATTTGATCGCCGTCCCGATAAGCGGATGGGCACGGGCGGCAGGGGCTCCGGATCCCGTGATGGCACAGGTCGCCCGCCTGGCCGTCCCCCCCGCTTCAGTGGCCCAAAGCCGGAATGGAAGCGCTCGGGCGATGGCGGTGCTGCCGGTTCAAGGTCGATGGGATCACGCCCAGGCAGTTCCGGCGAGCGCCGCCCCTTTGAACGGCGCGGTGCCGATGGCGACCGCTTTGGGGAGCGCTCCTTTGGCGATCGGCCCTACGGCAATCGGGCCTATGGCGAGCGCCGTAGCGGCGAGCGTTCGGGTGATCGCCAAAGGCCGTCATGGGATCGCCGCAGTGGCCCCCGCCCAGAAGGCCGGCCCGAGGGCCGTTCTGGGGAGCGGCGGTTTGACGGACCTCGCCCAGAAGGACGGCGTTTTGACGGACCTCGGCCAGACGCAAGGCGTTTTGACAGCCCCCGTTCGGAGAGTTTCCGCGGGAAAGACCGTTTTCCCGGTAAAGACCGTGCCCGGGGTACCAACCCGCGCTTTGAGGGCGGCCGCTCGGCCCGCGATGGCCGGGAGCGCTTTGGATCCAGGCCCGTGGTGGTGGATGCGCCCGAGCCCGGCCCCGTTGGCGAGTCCGAGCGCCATGGGATGGAGCCCCCCGCCGATCTGATCTGGGGGCGCCACTCCGCCCAGGCGGCCCTGGAAAGCGGCCGCCCCATCCACCGCATCTGGTGCACTCCAGAGATGCGCTTTAGCCCCAAGTTCCTCCAGTTGCTGAGGGAGGCCAAGGCGTCGGGCGTGTTGGTGGAAGAAGTGACCTGGGCCCGGCTGGGCCAACTCACCGGCGGCGCCGTGCATCAGGGCATTGCGCTGCAAACGGCGGCGGCCGAAACCCTCGACCTACCAACCCTGATTGAGGGCTGTGCAGCCCTGGGCGAGCCCCCCCTGCTGATGGCGGTGGATGGTCTCACCGATCCCCACAACCTTGGCGCCATCGTGCGCAGTGCGGAGGCCTTGGGCGCCCATGGTCTGGTGCTGCCCCAACGCCGCAGCGCCGGGCTCACCGGCTCGGTGGCCAAGGTGGCGGCTGGAGCCCTGGAACACCTGCCGGTGGCCCGGGTTGTCAATCTCAACCGCTCCCTCGACACCCTCAAGCAGGAGGGCTACCGCGTTGTGGGCCTGGCCGGCGAGGGCACCATCAGCCTGGAAGAGGCCGATTTGGAAGGGCCTCTGGTGATCGTCACCGGTTCGGAGGGCGATGGCCTTTCGATGCTCACCCGCCGCAATTGCGATCAGCTGGTGCGCATTCCGCTGCGGGGCTCCACCCCCAGCCTCAATGCCTCGGTGGCAACGGCGCTGTTGCTCTATGAGGTGGCGCGGCGGGGCTGGATGAAGGGCCTCCGTGGCAACCAGCCCGCCCCCAGGATCCTGCGGCCCCAGTTGCCCTCCCAAGCGGCTGAACCGGCCGAGCTGCAGGCAGACCAGTTCCAAGTTGAGGAGCCGAAGACCAACGAGCCGCAGGCCAATCAGCATCAAACCAACGAGCTGCAGACCGACGAGCCCCTCGAGGTGTTTGAGCCCGCGTCCCAGCCAGCGTCCGAGACCCAATCCGAGTTCTCCCTCGACCCTGCCCCGGAGCTGGCCCCTGCGTTTCCTTCGGAGCGGTCGCTTGGCTTTGAGGGTGACATCCAGCTCTGAACACAGCAGCGCTTGCAGGCCCGCAAGCCAGGCAGAATGACCCCATTGATGCCCCCCCGTTGATGAACCCGCTGCTGTTGCCCGCGCGGAGCTGTGCCAATGGTTTGGGGCTGGCCTGGTGGGCTCGGGTGGAGACCCGTTCCCCCGATGTGGCCTATTGGTTTGGCCCGTTTGTGCGCCGCCGCACCCTGGAAACCCAACTCGCCCCTTTCCTCAGTGAGCTCAGGGCGGAGGGGCCTGGCTCGGTGGAGTACACCCTGCAGCGCTGCCGCCGCAGTGAGCCCCTCACCGAACCCCTCGCGTAACCCCGGCCCAGAGCCCAACTGATAGCGTCCAGACCAGCGAGCTGGTTGGGTGCTGGATGGGAATCGCGGCGTGGCGTGAGCAATTGCGCAAGGGCGAGGTATCGGCCCGGGAGCTCACCGATCAGCACCTGGAGCGCATTGCCGGTGTGGATGGCAGCGTGCACGCGTTCCTTGAGGTCACGGCCGATCGGGCCCGGGCAGATGCCGATCGCATCGATGAAGCCCGCTCTCGCGGCGAGAGCCTCCCTCCCCTGGCTGGTATCCCCCTGGCCATCAAGGACAACCTCTGCACCCAGGGCATTGCCACCACCTGCTCCAGCCGCATGCTGGAGGGGTTCGTGCCCCCCTACGAGAGCACCGTCACCGAGCGGTTGTGGCAGGCCGGTGGGGTGATGCTCGGCAAGACGAACCTCGATGAGTTCGCCATGGGCAGCTCCACCGAGACCTCCGCCTTTGGCCCGAGTCGCAACCCCTGGAACCTGGAAAAGGTGCCCGGTGGCAGTTCCGGTGGCAGTGCCGCGGCAGTGGCAGCTGGCGAGTGTGTGGCGTCCCTGGGTTCGGACACGGGCGGTTCGATTCGTCAGCCCGCCGCCTTCTGTGGCGTCGTGGGGCTCAAACCCACCTATGGCCGCGTGAGCCGCTACGGCCTGGTGGCCTTTGCCAGCTCCCTCGACCAGGTGGGACCCTTCACCACCAGCGTGGCCGATGCCGCCGAACTGCTGCAGGTGATTGCCGGCGAGGACCCCCGCGATGCCACCTGCCTGAAGGCCCCGGTGCCCGACTACGTGGCCGCCCTCAACCAGCCCGTGGCCGGCCTGCGGGTGGG
>CAYFKI010000045.1:0-8268 GCA_964343525.1 uncultured Cyanobium sp. | reverse complement strand
TCGCCTTCCACCAAGATCGCGTTGTTCACCCCATGCACCCCCGCCAGGGGATGGGCCTTGGGCACCAGGGTGGGATGCACCCGCACGTCGAGCAGGGCGGTTCCGTCCGCATCGCGGCCCACGTGCTGGGCCACGGCCAGCAGCTTCACCCCGTAGCCCAACTGGGCGGCATAGGCCACATCCTGGGCGTCGAGGTTGTTGATGCCCTCGGTGGGAATCGCGCTGCGGGGGACCGTGCCGCCGTAGGCCAGCCCCGTGAGGATGGCGATCTTGTCGGCCGCATCTCCCCCCTCCACATCGGCGGCCGGATCGGCTTCGGCGTATCCCAGCTGCTGGGCTTCGGCCAGCACCGCCCCATAGGCGGCCCCCTCATCGGCCATCCGGCTGAGGATGTAGTTGGTGGTGCCGTTGATGATGCCGCTCACCCGGTGGATGCGGTTGCCCCCGAGGGATTGCTTGAGCGGCTCGATGATCGGGATTCCTCCCCCTACGGCCGCCTCGATCAGCACGTAGACCCCTTTCTCGGCTGCGGCTGCCGCAATCTCCTCGCCGTAGCGGGCGATCACCGCTTTGTTGGCGGTCACCACCGGCTTGCCTGCGGCAATGGCGCGCAGGATCAGGCTGCGGGCGGGCTCCAGGCCCCCCATCACCTCCACCACGATCTCCACGCTGGGGTCATCCACCACCGCTTCCGGGTTGGTGGTGAGCAGATCGGCGGCGAGATCGATCGGTCGGGGGCGATCCAGATCGCGCACCGCAACGCGCTTGAGGGCCAGCTCGCCCACGAGCGGATGGCGGCCTTCAGGGCTGGCCAGGATCGCAGCCACGCCAGCCCCCACCGTGCCCAGGCCGAGCAAGCCAATGCCGATGGTCATGGGCTGGTCCTCATCAATCGGGGGATCTTAGAAATCAGCCTGCGGCCTTGAAATCAGCCGGCAGCTTTGCCATCAGCCGGCAGCGAGCGCTTTCGCCTGGGCTTGCATCATCAACAGGATGTTGAGGAAGCCGTTGGCCCGCGACGGGGTGAGGCTGGCCTGCAGGCCGGTGGCCGCCAGGAAGCTGGGGTCGATGGCCGCGGCCTGGTCGGGGGTGAGGCCCTCAAGCCCTTCGATCAATAGCGCCAGCAGGCCTTTGGTGATGGCGGCATCGGAATCTCCCTGCCAGTGGAGTGTGCCGTCCACCAGCTGCCCCACCACATACACCTGGGACACGCAGCCCTTCACCTTGAACACCTCTTGGCGGAACTCGTCGGCGAGGGGCGGCAGTTTTTTCGCCAGCCAGAGCACGTATTCGTAACGCCGCTTGGGGTCGGTGGTGGTGGCCAGGCGCTCCACCATCCGATCAAGGGCGGCACTGCCGGTGGTGGCCCCCATCAGAAACCCCGCTGGCGCCCTTGGGAGGCCGGGGAAATCTCCTGGAGAGCCAGGGAGATCGCATGGGCTGCAGATCGCCGGGTCATGGTCTCGGCCGGCCGAACGGACTCCAACGCTTCAGGAGGCTTTCCAGCGGCTATCGCTGGTTTTGCCGGCTTGCACCATCCGCACCATCGAGCTCACCATCATCGAGAGCGCATCGTTGCTGGAGGCACGGTTTTCCAGCTCGTCGGCGATCACGCGCTCGGGGCCCGAGCAGGCTGGGGGTGTGGCGGCCTTGGGGAAGGTGGCGCTGGGGAGGTTGGCGAAACAATCCAACGCGGCTAACCATGCAAGACCCTGATCTTGGCAAACAACGGGTTGGATCGCGGCGGCGCCCCCAGCTTTGTCAAGGTTGGTTGTGTTCATCTGGATTACCTGGATTCCGCAGCTGGATTCCCTGGCTTGATCCCGCAGCGATGCAGGCCGGTCTCATCGAGCCAGGCGTCGAAGGGCACATCCCAGGGGTCGCGGGGCAGGGCTGGCCTCAGGCAGCCGCTGGGCAGCACCACCACCGCCGGCACAGCGCGCCAGGTTGGATCGGCCCGCAGCCGGTCGTACCAGCCGCCCCCATAGCCCAGGCGCACCCCCTGGCGGTCTAAGGCCAGGGCCGGCACCAACAGGCAGCTGAGCGCGGCCGCTGGCAGCGCCTCCCCCAGGGGGGCCGGAATGCCGCAGCCATCGGCCTTTAGGGGACCCGCGGGATCCCAGGCCCGGTAGTCCAGCCGGCCGTCGTGGATCGCCGGCATGGCCAGGGGCACCGTTTCGAGCGCAGCCAAAGGCCTCAGGTCGATTTCGCCAGGCAGGGGCCAGTAGATCCCCAGCCGCTGGCCTGGGCGGTGCAGCTCGGGCAGGGCTTGCGCGAGCTGGCTCTGGATGGCGGCCTCACAGCCCGGTTGCAGGCTGGCCCGCAAGGCCCGGTATTCAGGCCTGAGGGCAGCTTTTTCGGCAGCTTGCTGGGGGCTGCGGCCAGGGTTCATCGTTGGAACCAGCCCGTCAGGGCCGCTGCCAGGGCGTCGGCGGCATCGTCGGGCCTCGGCGGCAACTCCAGATTCAGCTCCCGCATCACCGCCTCGAGCACCTCATCTTTTTGGGCGTGGCCGCAGCCCGTGAGGCACTGTTTGATCTGCATCGGGGGAAATTCCGCCACCGCTACGCCAAAGCGGGCGAGGGTCATCATCACGACCCCGCGGGCCTGCACCACCGAAATCGTGGTGCTGGAGCGGTAGAAGAAAAATTTCTCCACCACGGCCAGATCCGGCCGCCATTGCCGCAACAGCACCCGCAGATCGCGCGCGATCTCCACCATCCGCACCCCGTCGCTGCAGCCGGGATCGGTGCGGATGATGCCGCAATCGAGCATGCGTTGCTGGCGCGTGCTGCCAACTCCATCGACTTCGATCACGCCGTAGCCCACGCGGGCCAGGCCTGGATCGATGCCGAGGATGCGCATGGATCAACCTCCCCGGCTCGGTGGTGCGGCGTTAGGCGGCCAGGGCCAGTTCGAAGTTGCGGCGATCGCTGCTCTCGGGGCGGTCAAACACCTTGCAGAACACCTTCACCACCCTGTCGCCGGAATCGATCTGCTCGAGGGGGTCCTTGCGCAGTCGGTGGCGCAGGCAGCAGGCCACCACCCGGGCCACGTCATCTTCACTGACTTCCGTGCGGCCCTCAAAGGCGGCCAGGGCCCGAGCAGCCCGGTTGGTGACGATGTCACCGCGCAGTCCGTCCACGTCGAGTTCCCCGCAGACGGCCGAAATGCGAATCCGCAGATCGTCGTCGATCACCACCTGGTTAAGCCGGTTTTGGGCTTCCACCACCCGCGCCTGGAGGGCGTCTTGGGTGCCTTGCACGGCGTTGTTGAAGCCATCGGGATCCTGGTCAAAGCTGGTGCGCTGATCCACCACCTGCACCCGCAGCTCGGGATCACGCACCGTGCGCACTTCCACGCTCATGCCGAAGCGATCGAGCAGCTGGGGCCGCAGCTCGCCTTCCTCCGGGTTGCCGGAGCCGATCAACACAAACCGGGCCGGGTGACGCACGCTCACGCCCTCCCGTTCCACGGTGTTCCAGCCCGACGCCGCCGAATCCAGCAGCACGTCCACCAGGTGGTCGTCGAGCAGGTTGACTTCATCCACGTAGAGCAGGCCGCGATTGGCCTTGGCCAGCAGGCCCGGCTCAAAGGCCCGCACCCCCTCGCTGAGGGCTTTCTCGATGTCGATGGTGCCGCACAGGCGGTCTTCGGTGGCCCCCAGGGGCAGGTCCACCATCGGCACTTGGCGCTTTTCGGTGGGAAGGGGCTCACCCTGCTCGGCCCGCTGGCGGACTTCGCTGCTCTGCAGGTCGGGGTCGGCGGGGGAGCTGTTGTAAGGGTCGCCTTCCACCACATCGATGTCGGGCAAGAGATCGGCCAGGGCCCGAATCGTGGTGGATTTGCCCGTTCCCCGGTCGCCCATGATCATCACGCCGCCGATGCGGGGGTCGATCACGTTGAGCAGCAGGGCGAGTTTCATCTCCTCCTGCCCCACGATGGCGGTGAAGGGAAAGACCCGGCGCTTGCGGGCTTGAGTCACGGGCGGGCTGCTGGGGAAGGATCGGATTGTTTCACAGCTGCTTCAGCGCTGGGATCGGCTGGGGCCTTCAGCAGGCTGAGCACCTGGGGTGGGGTGGCATCGGCCGGATAGATCAGCCGCACCTGCACCAGGCGTTGGGCGCCGGGGGCCAGGCTGATCGTGCCCAGCACCGGCCCCTGTTCTCCGGAGCGCTCTACCAGGTGGAACGTCTGGCGGCCACTGCGCTGACCCTGGTCGTTGTCGAGGCCGGCTACTTCCACACTGCCGCGGAACATCACCGCCTTGCTGGGGGTGCCGTTGAAGCGCAGCCCCCCAAGGGGGAGGTTGGTTTTGAGGGGGGATTCCAGCGCGAGTTGGAGCACCACGGGCTTGGCCGTGTCGTTTTTGAGGGGCAGGCTGAGGTTGTATTCGACCCCGTAATTGCCGTGGGCGGCCCAGGCGGTGCCGGGGTAGGAGGCCTGTAGGGCAGCGGTTTGCACCTGGCCGGTGCCCAGGCTGCCGCGCTCCAGGCTGCTGATGGGCCAGGAGATGGGGGCCCGGCTCACGCTGAGGCTGCTCTGGCCTGGATCGGTGAGTTGGCCGCGCCAGCTGCTGCCCACCTGCACCCCGCTCACCCTCGAATACACGATGGGCCCGCTGCTCCCCTGGGGAGAGGGGGGATGCTCTTTCGGGCTTAGGTCGCCATTGAGGATCTGCTGCCAAACCGCGAGGCTGGGTGGCTGGTTGGCCGGCTGGCTGGTGTCGCCGAAGGCGGCCAGGATGGCCAGGCTGATGGGGCCGCTGCTGTCGAGGCGCAGTTGCAGATTGCGCCCATTGAGCAGGGGATCGAGCCCGCGCACGGGGATCGGCAGCACCAACAGGGCAGTCGGTTCTCCGGGGGCCAGGGTCCAGCTTTCTGGGATCACGGCGCTGCGCTGTTTGAGCAGCAGTTCGGTGGCGACTCGGCTGCCCGGCCCGGAATAGATCGGTTGGCCCTCCTGGCGCAGGAGCTGGGGCAGGGGCAGAAAGGGGGCGCCGGCTTCTAGGCCATCCACCGACTGGGACAGGGCCGTCGACCCGCCGAGCACCTTCAGGGTGACGGGCTTGGGCGTGCGGGGTTGGGCCACCACGGCGATCCAGAGGGTGGATTCGGCGCTTTCCGGTTTGCCTGCGTACACGTGGTGGCTGAACAGGTCAAAGCGACCGTTGAGGGCCACATCCAGGTGGGCCTCTGGATGGCTGCGGCCAGAGCCAGGAAAGGTGGACAGCAGGATCCCGGGGGCGGTGATCAGTTCGGGGTTGTTGTCGTTGACCATCCACACCCGATCCAGCCCTCCAGCCAGGGGCGCCACCGTTTGGCTCCGCAGGATGGTTTTGCTGGGCTGAGCGCTCTGGGCCCAGGCTTGCCCCGGTGCCAGTAGCGATGGGCCCAGGCCCGCCAGGGCCGGCATGAGCAACAGGCTCAGGGCTTTGGGCCGGGTCGACGCGGGGGTCATGGGCGGCCGATCAAGGTTTTGGCCACGCTCGCCGCCATGGCTCGGATCAGGTCGGCGGAGCGGGGATCGTTAAACGGTCCCTTCACCATGAAGGCGGCCACGGCCCGCTGGCCCGTGGGCAATTCGATCAGGGCCGCATCGGCGTAGGCGATGCCGATGTCGCCGGTTTTGTTGTACACGGTGATGCCGAAGGGCTTGAGGGCCGAATCGGGATCACTGCTGTCCTGGCCCAGGCCCTGGAGCATGCCCAGGGGAATCAGGGTGTTGGTGTGGGAGGTGCCCATGATTTCCCGGTAGAGATCGCGGGCCCGGGGGCTCAATTTCTGGCCGGTGTCCACCAGGGCGATCGTCTTGGCCAGATCGCGGGCGCTGGTGGTGTTGGTGCCCTGCAGATCCGGCAACCAGTTGCGCACCACCGTGGCCGGCAGCCCCAGGCTGACAAAGCGGCCATTGAGGGCGGTTTTGCCGCCAAGCCGTTTGATCAGGAGGTTGGTGGCGCTGTTGTCGCTCACCCGGATCATTTCGGTGGCGGCTTCAAAGAAGGGGAAGCGGGTGCCAACGGGTTGGCTGGCCATCCAGCCGCTGCCGCCGCCCACCACCTCCTTGGTGAGGGGCAGGCCCTCATTCCAACGCAGGGCGCCCGCATCGAGCTCCTGGAGGCCCACCAGAAGGATCGGAGATTTGATCGAACTGGCCGCTGGCAAGGGCCGATCGGGGTTGAGCTGGGCGAAGCGCCCGTCGTCAAGCACCAGCAGGAAGCCACTCACCTGCAGATCTTTCTGCGCCGCGGCCAGTTGCGCCCAACGCTGACTCAGGGCTGTGATCTCGGTTCGCGGTTCAAACCGGCCACTGCCCATGCCCTGGCTGCCGATCGGCACGCTTGGGTTGGGGGCATCCACCTTGGGCGTTTGCATGGCCCCCTGGGCCAGGTGGGGAGCGAGCAATTTCAAGGTGGTGCCGGTCACCACCCCTAGGCCGATGCCCATCACGGCGAGCCGGAGCACCAATTGCACGGGCTGGGGCAAGCGGGGTTTGGAGCTGCGGGGAGGGCGACCAGCCGTCACGGATGCCAAGCGGCGAACATCGTGGCCTGACGCTAAGGGGTCTGGCTGCGGCTGCGACCCGCGCTGGCCCAGCGCAGCTGGCGCACCATGCCCCGGATCAGGGCCACCTCCTCACTGGAAACCTGGGCCCTCTGCAGCAGGTGTCGCACCTTTGCCATCCGGGCATGGCTGGTGTGGGGATAGAGAAACCCCACATCCAGCAGCAAAGCTTCCGCGTCCTTGAGCATGGCCTCGGCCTCCTGGCGTTGGCAGGGCTGATCAGGCGCGTTGGGGGAGTCGGCGCCGGGTAGGGAGTCGGCGCTTGGCCGCAGCCCCTGGAGGGTGTGCAGCACCACCGCTACGGCGTGGGAGAGGTTGAGGGAGCGGTAGGCCTCGGCCGTTCCCAGGGTGAGCAGGCGGCCGGCCTGCAGCAATTCATCGTTGGACAGGCCCCGATCTTCCCGGCCAAACACCAGGGCCACCGGGGCAGTACTGGCGGGCGAGGCTCCGGTTTGTGGGGGTGCCATCAGCCACGCCAGGGCCTGCTCAGGGGGGAGCAGGGGCAGGGGTTCCCCATCACACCGACCACTGGTCGCCACCACCCGGCGGCAGTCGGCCAGGGCCTCCTCCAGGTTCACAAAACAGCGGGCCTGCTCCAGCACAGCGGCTCCGTGCACGGCCATCAACCGGGCTTCGGAGCCCAGGTGGTCGCAGCGGGGATTCACCAGCCGCAGGCTGGCAACGCCGAAATTGGCGCACAGCCGGGCCACGCTGCCCACGTTGAGGGGGCCTGCGGGCTCCACCAGCACCACCACCAGCCCCGCCGGCGTCATTGGTGGCCCGGCCGGCGTCATCGGTTCAAACCAGGCCGTTGAGGTAGGCCAACAGATCGGCCATGGCCTGGGGCTCCGGTTGGAAGCGCGGCATGGGTGGGGTCTGGCCGCTCACCACCTGGTGGATCAATTGCTGTTGGTTTTTGCGGCTCGCCACCCCATGCAGGTTGGGGCCCACCACCCCTTGGCCGGCGATCCCGTGACAACCGGCGCAGTTGATCAGAAACAACTTGCTGCCCTGCTCGGTCGAGCCTGTCAGCTCAAGGGTTTGGCGGGTGTAGGGATCCTGGTTGATGGCAGGCAACACCAGCAGTACGGCCAGGATGCAGGCCACGGCGGCGGCCACCACCAGGGCGCCAATCAGGCTGCGGCGCCCCGGGGCAGGATCGGCCGCCAGGGTGTCGACTGCCATGGGGT
This sequence comes from uncultured Cyanobium sp., assembly GCA_964343525.1. Classification (GTDB taxonomy): domain Bacteria; phylum Cyanobacteriota; class Cyanobacteriia; order PCC-6307; family Cyanobiaceae; genus Cyanobium_A. Next base: position 515 of record CAYFKI010000045.1, on the reverse strand, counting down.
CGGCGGTCAGGGATTTGGCGGGCGAGAGATCGCCGGTCACGGTTGGCTCATCACAGATCAGCGGTGGTCCTCGCGGTGGCGGCCAGGGACGTGGAAGAATTGTGCCTTGCGAGTGCCATCTGTGTTGCCATGATCGAACCCCTGCTCTGCGGCATCGTGCTCGGTCTGATCCCGGTGACCATGCTCGGCTTGTTCGTGGCGGCTTGGAATCAGTACCGCCGCGGCACCCTGCTCGACGGCTGAATCCTGGCTGAGCAGCATCACGCTGGTGCTGCCATAACGGCGCTGATCGATCAACTGCCAACCCGGTGGCACCTGGGGGCAGGTATCGCTCGCGCACTCCCACACCATCACCCCACCCGGGCGCAACCAGCCCCCTGAACCCACCGCTGCGGCCAGGGTTGGGTAAAGACCAAGCCGGTACGGCGGGTCGGCATAGATCAGCTCGAAAGGCTGTTCAGCTGCCTGGCTCAGCCAGCGGCCCACCTCCCGGCAGTGCACGGCCACCTCAGGCC
>CAYFKI010000044.1:1767-8272 GCA_964343525.1 uncultured Cyanobium sp. | reverse complement strand
GGCCCCCGCCGCCGAGGAGCCCACCCCATGACCATCGCTTCCACCACCCAGCTGATCTGTTTTGCCGTGCTCTCGGCCACCTTGGTGCTTGGGGCCTTGGGCGTGGTGCTGCTGCCCAACATCGTCTATTCCGCCTTCCTGTTGGGAGGCGTGTTCCTCTCGGTGGCCGGGCTCTATTTGCTGCTCAATGCGAGCTTTGTGGCGGCCGCCCAGGTGCTCGTGTACGTGGGGGCGGTGAATGTGCTGATCCTGTTCGCGATCATGCTCGTGAACAAAAAGGAAAACCTCGCCGCCATTCCAGGTTTGGCCGTGCGCCGGCTGCTCTCGGGGGCGGTGTGTGGCGGCTTGCTGGTGTTGCTGGTCCGGGTCGCCGTGGCGACCCCCTGGCCCCAGAACGGCATCCAGCCGGTCGGCGAAGACGCCACGATCCGGATTGGCGAACATCTCTTCAGCGATTACCTGTTGCCGTTTGAATTGGCGTCGGTGTTGCTGTTGATGGCCATGATCGGCGCCATTGTGTTGGCCCGCCGCGATGTGATTGCTTCCGATGTGATCACCGGAGAGCCCGTGGATCAGGGCCTGATCGAGAAGGCGCGTACCCCGCTCCTGCTCGATAAAACCCCCGGTTAGCCGAGCGCCGCTCTCCCCACCTCCTTCGCGATCAACCCCTTCCACCTCTCCCCAATGGATTCCATCGCTTCCAACGGCATCCCCCTTCAGGCCTACCTGATCCTGGCGGCGGTGTTGTTTTGCGCGGGGGTGTGGGGTTTGATCAACAGCCGCAATGCGGTGCGGGTGTTGATGAGCATTGAGCTGATGCTGAATGCGGTGAACATCAACCTGATGGCCTTCTCCGACTACCTCGATGGCCAGCTGATCCGGGGCCAGGTGTTCACCATTTTTGTGATCACCGTGGCGGCCGCAGAAGCGGCCGTGGGTCTGGCGATCCTGCTCTCCCTCTACCGCAACCGTGAAACGGTGGACATGGAGCGGTTCAACCTGCTGCGCTGGTAGGCCCCACACCCCATGCGGCTGGATCGGGTTTGGCTGATTGCACGTTCTGGCAGCCAGGCGGCCCAGCGCCAGGCCAAACGCTGCGCCGATGACCTCCGCAGCCAGGGTGCCCACGTGGTGGTGGCCCAGAGCGGCCTCACGGCCAACCCCTTTCCAGGTTTGCTGGCCACGGAGCCCGCGTTGCCCGATCTGGCCCTGGTGCTCGGGGGCGATGGCACCGTGCTCGGGGCAGCCCGCCACCTGGCCGCGCTGGGGGTGCCAATTCTCAGCTTCAACGTGGGGGGGCACCTGGGCTTCCTCACCCATGAGCGCCGGCTGCTGCGCTTGAGCGGCGAGGAGGAGTGCCTTTGGCAACGTCTGCGCGACGACCGCTTTGCCCTGGAGCGGCGGATGATGCTTCAGGCCCACATCGAGCGGGGCGCGGACACCCCGCCCCGGACCGGCGGGTCAGCCAGCTCGCAGCCTGCGCCGGGGGAGGAGTTGCATCTGGCCCTCAATGATTTGTATTTCCGCCCGGCGTTGGATGAGGTGTCACCCACCTGCGTGCTGGAGCTGGAGATCGATGGAGAGGTGGTGGATCAATACCGCGGCGATGGCTTGATCATGGCCACCCCCACCGGTTCCACCGGCTACGCCATGGCCGCTGGGGGGCCCATCCTGCATCCAGGCGTTGAGGCCATCGTGGTCAATCCGATTTGCCCGATGAGCTTGTCCAGTCGCACGGTGGTGGTGCCGCCGCGCTCCCAGCTCACGGTGTGGCCCCTGGGGGAAGCCAGCCGCCGGGTGAAGCTCTGGAAGGATGGCACCCACGCCACCACGCTGGAGCCGGGGGATCGGGCCGTGGTGCAGCGCAGCTCCCATCCCGCTTTGCAGGTGGTGCTGGAGCAGAGCCCCTCCTACTACCGCACCCTCACCCACAAGCTCCATTGGGCGGGCAGCCTCACGGCGGCGGAGCCTTCCCACAACTAGCCCCCATGGCCCTGGAAATCGAGCGACGCTTTCTGGTGCACGGCGACGACTGGCGCCAGGCCATTGGCTGGCAAGCGCGGCTGCAGCAGGGCTACCTGGTGAGCGGCGCCGAGGGAGTCACCCTGCGGGTGCGCACGGCGAGCCAGGCGGCTGGCGAACCCCAGGCCTGGCTCACGGTCAAAACCCCCGGCAGTGCTGATGGCCTGGTGCGCCAGGAGTTTGAGTATGCGATTCCCCAAGCCGATGCCGAGGACTTGTTGGAGCTCGCTCCCCACCGGCTGAGCAAGTGGCGGTACGGCTTGGGCTGGCCCGGTGGTGACTGGGTGCTGGATGTGTTTGAGGGGGCTAATGGGCCCTTGGTGGTGGCGGAGGTGGAGTTGGACGATCCCCAGCAACCCCTTGAGATTCCGGCCTGCTGCGTGCTCGAGCTCACCGGCCACACCTCCTTAAGCAATGCGGCCTTGGCCCAGCAGCCCCTGCAGTCTTGGCCCGAGCCCCAACGGCTGGCCCTGCTGCGTGGTGCCCCCGATTGGATGGTGGCCTGAGCGATCAGGCTTCAGTGCTCGCCATCCAGGGCGCAGCAATTGAATCCGTCGCGGCAGATCTTGCCGTTATCCATGGCCCAGTTGAGCAGGGCCACCCGATTCTTGGCCCCGGTCTTGGTGAAGATGTTGCTCACGTGGTTGTCCACGGTGCGCTTGCTGATCGTGAGCGCCTGGGCAATTTCCTGGTTGGTGAGCCCCTGGGCCACCAGAGCGATGATCTCGATTTCGCGCTCGGACACCGAAGCTTCCACGCCGCTGCGGTCGAGATCCATGCCCAGCTCCCAGGCTTGTGATCACTGTAAGCAGGGCTCTGGCGCATGATGGGGCCTGTTCCAGCAGGATTGGCTTGTTGCTCCAACAGGCCCTCGCCAACGGGGAGTTGGCAATCACGGCCGAAGTCACCCCACCCCGGGGCGGGGACCCGGCCCGCACCCTGGCGGCCGCTGCTGCGCTGCGGGGCTGGGTGCATGCGGTCAATGTGACCGACGGCAGCCGGGCCGTGATGCGGATGAGCAGCCTGGCGGTGTGCCGGCTGTTGCTGGATCGGGGTGTAGAGCCCGTGCTGCAGGTGGCCTGCCGCGACCGCAACCGCATTGGCCTGCAGGCCGATTTGCTCGGTGCCCATGCCCTTGGCTTGCGCAATGTGCTTTGCCTCACTGGCGATCCCGTGCGGGCCGGCGACCAACCTGGAGCCCGGGCCGTGAATGAGCTGGAAGCCGTACGGCTGCTGCAGCTGGTGGCCCAGCTCAATGCCGGCATCGATCCGGTGCAGGGCGAGCTCCCCGATGGCCCCACGGCCCTGTTTGCCGGAGCAGCGGCCGATCCCCAATCCCCCAGCTGGAGTGGCCTCAAAAGCCGCATCGCCCGCAAGCAGGCAGCGGGGGCGCGCTTTCTCCAGACCCAGATGGTGACCGATGGGGAGGCGCTCAAGCGCTTTGTGGGCGAGATCGCCGGGCCCCTGGGGCTGCCCGTGCTGGCCGGGGTGTTTTTGCTCAAGTCGGCCAAAAATGCCGCCTTCATCAACCGGGTGGTGCCGGGCGCCAACATTCCCCAGGCCACCATCGACCGGCTGGCGGCCGCCGCCAACCCCGGGGCTGAGGGGGTGGCGATCGCCGCGGAGCAGGTGGAGGCCTACCTGGGGATTGCCCAGGGCGTGCACCTGATGGCGATCAAGGCAGAGGAGCGGATCCCCGAGATCTTGGGGCTGGCTGGTTTAAAGCCCGGCTTGGAGCTCAGTTTGAGCCGGTAAGGGCCAGATCCGTGCCAAGCAGCTCCGCCATCGCCTTTTGCTGGGGCGATGGGGCCACCACATCCTGGCGGCGCACGTCGGTGATCAGCCAGTCGAGGGCGGCTTCTTGGAGATCGAAGTGGTCGCCATTGCGGTCGACGCAGTAGCGCCCAAACACCAGCTTCTCTACCAAGCGCACGCCGGCGCCGATGCGGGAGTAGTCAAAGATGATCGAGTTGTCGATCGTGGCGCCTTCGCAGATGTGGCAATTGGGCCCAATCATGGCGGGGCCAATGATGGTGGCGCCGTTTTCGATCCGGGTCATGCCGCCCACGTAAATGGGGCCCTTCACCGTGATTTGATCCCAGTCGGCGGCCACGTTGAGGCCCGCATAGATGCCCGGCCGCACCTCCTTGCCGGGAATCGGAACCTGGCGCACATGGCCCTGGAGCACGCTGCGGATCGCCTGCCAGTAGTCGGGCACCTTGCCGATGTCCACCCATTCGAATTCCATCGGCAGGGCATAGAAAGGCGCCCCTGCAGCCACCAATTTGGGGAAGAGGTCGGAGCCGATATCGAAGGGCTGGTCGCTGGGAACGAAATCCAGCACCTCCGGTTCAAAGATGTAGATCCCGGTGTTGATCATGTCGCTGGCGGCCTCATCGATCGCCGGCTTTTCCTGGAAGGAGCGCACCAGACCATCGGCGTCGGTCACCACCACCCCGTAGCTGCTCACCTGGTTGCGGGGCACCCGCTTGGTGATCAGGCTGGCCAGGGCTCCTTTGGCCTTGTGGCGACGCACCGCTTCACTGAGATCGAGGTCGATCAGGGCATCCCCGCAGAGCACCACAAAGGTGTCGTCGAAGAAGCGTTGGAAGGTTTGGATTTTTTTGAGTCCACCGGCGGAGCCCATGGCATCGCCGATCAGCTCGCCGTCTTCGATGCGTCCCTCGAAGCTGTAGGCGATTTCGACGCCGAAACGCTGACCATCGCGGAAGTAGTTCTCAATCTCCTCGGCGAGGTGCGACACGTTCACCATGATTTCGGTGAAACCGTGTTCCCGCAGGAGCTCCAGCAGAAACTCCATCACGGGTTTCTGCAGGATGGGGATCATCGGCTTGGGGATCGTGTGCGTGATGGGACGCACCCGTGTGCCCTTGCCGGCCGCCAAGATCATCGCCTTCATCGGCGTTTGCTCACGTCGGTCGGATGGCACAGCTTAATGAGCTGGCTAGGCGGCAAGCACTTCGCGCGCCGGCAGTGAAGCTGGCACCAGGGGCAGCTGCACGCTTTCGCCCACATCCAGCAACCGCTTGAGGCTCAAGGGGCCAAACAGCCCACCTGCTTGCTCCAGTTCCACTTTCCCCTGGTGGCACAGAAACAGCAGGGCCCAGAACACGCCCACCCGGTCGGCATCGAGATCGGCTGCGGCACCCTTGGCCTCCACGGCCGCTGCCCAGGCGGCCACCAGCTCCTCAAAGCTCGACCACTCCAGGGCCTGGGGCCAGTGCAGCAGGAACTGGCTCAAGGCCGCCGTGGTTTCCGGCAGTTTTTCTCGGTGGGCCAGGGCCGCCACCTGCTCGATGGCATCGCGCTCGCTGTAGCGCTTGGGCCGGTGGCGTTGGCGCGGTTTGCCATCGTCGGCTTCGAGCCGTTCGGCAATGTCCTCGAGCTGGCGAATCAGTTCGCCCAGGGTGACCGGGCGTTGCAAGGGTGGTGGCGCGACCGGCCGGCGCCAGAGGTGGCGTTCTGGCCGGCGCGGCAGCTCGAGCCCTGGATTCATCAGCCAGCCCTGGCCGTCGTCATCGAAGTCGAAACCGGCGCTGTCATCCAGCACCGGCTCCACCGGGAAGGTGGCCGCCTCGAGCACTTCGGCCTTGAGGCCCACCAGCACCGACGCCGCCAGAAAGGCTTCGCTGGTTTCGGCCAGGTCCTGTTCGTAGCTGCCGCCGGCAGCGGCCACCAGCCTTGGCACTTCAATGCGTTGGCGCAACTGGTCGAGAAAGCCGTCCACCACGGCGATCACATCCACATCCCAGGGATCGAGCTCCCCGTTTTCGGCTGCGTCCTGCAGCAGCCGGATGGCCAGCCTGGCGCCTCCTTCTGCCAACGGTGTTGCCCTGCTCCCCATGGGTTGGTGGGATCACGCTACCGGTATTGGTCAGATCCGGCCAGATGGCACCACATATGGTGTGTGCTGGCGGGCTCTTGTGGTGCCGAGCGGGCTCATCCGAGCTGGGGCGCCTTGAGGGGGGCCTGGCGGATCAGGCTGGAGCCGGCCGGTGCGGTGAGCACCTTCATCGCGCTTTCATCCCGGGCCACCAGGGCTTCCATCGAGGCCCGGTAGGTGTCGGTCATCAGGCGCGGGTAGAGGCCAATCCCAATGATGGGCACCAGCAGGCAGCCCACGATGTAGATCTCCCGCGGTTCGGCATCCACCAGGTGGGTGTGGGAGGCCAGGGCCACGTTTTCCTTGCCGTAGAAGATCTCGCGCAGCATCGAGAGCAGGTAGATCGGCGTGAGGATCACCCCAACGGCGGCCAGCCCATCCACCACGATCCGGAACGCCAGGGTGTAGGCGTCATCGGTGGCAAAGCCCACAAACACCATCAGCTCCGACACAAAACCGCTCATGCCGGGCAGGGCCAGCGAGGCGAGGGAGCAGACCGTCCACAGGGCAAACATCTTGCGCATGGTTTGGCCCACCCCGCCCATCTCATCGAGCTGGAGGGTGTGGGCGACCTACGAC
>CAYFKI010000044.1:0-1757 GCA_964343525.1 uncultured Cyanobium sp. | reverse complement strand
CCCATGTGGCTGATGGAGCTGTAGGCGATTTTGCGTTTGAGGTTGCGCTGGGCAAACGAGGTGAGGGCGGCATAAATGATGTTCACCACCCCGAGCACCACCAGCAGTGGTGCGAACTGGGCGTGGGCATCGGGCAGGATCTGGCAGTTGAACCGCAGCAGCGCATAGCCGCCCATCTTCAACAGGATCCCCGCCAGCAACATGTGCACCGGAGCCGTGGCCTCACCGTGGGCATCGGGCAGCCAGGTGTGCAGGGGAACGATCGGCAGCTTCACCCCAAAGGCAATCAACAGCCCCGCGTAGCAGAGCAATTGGAAGCCCGGCGGGAAACCCTTGGCCATCAGCTCCGCGTACTCGAAGGTGGGGGTGCCGCCGCCGTAGAAGGCCATGGCCAGGCCCGCGATCAGGATGAACAGCGAGCTTCCCGCGGTGTAGAGGATGAATTTGGTGGCGGCGTACTGGCGCTTTTTGCCGCCCCAGATGGCGAGCAGCAGGTACACCGGCAGCAGCTCAAGTTCCCAGGCCAGGAAAAACAGCAGCATGTCCTGCACGGCGAACACCGCGATCTGGCCGCCATCCATGGCCAGCAGCAGGAAGTAGAACAGCCGCGGCTTGAAGGTGACAGGCCAGGCGGCGAGCACCGCCAGGGCCGTGATGAAGCTGGTGAGCAGGATCAGGGGCATCGAGATGCCATCGGCCCCCACCGACCAGGCCAGGCCGATGTTGGGCAGCCAGGCCACCCGCTCCACCAGTTGCAACCCGCTTTCGCTGGGGTCGTAACCGTTGAGGTAGCCGCCCACGGTGAGCAGAAAGGTGATCAGCGCCACGCCCAGGGCATACCAGCGCACCTGTTTGCCCTGTCCCTGGTCGGGGATGAAGGGAATCAGCAGGGCTGCGCCGATGGGAAACAGGATCGACGCACTGAGCCAGGGAAACGGCACGGAGCCAACCTCACCATTGCGCAGAGTGTAGAAATGCAGTCCCGGTCTGCACTCTGCTGATGGGGGTTGTCACACAGTCCGTTGTGGCCGGGCCCCTCGGCCTTGGGTTTGGCCTGGGATTAGCCCAGCGAGCCGAACAGCACCACCAGGGCGATGACGCCGCCAAACACAATCAGGGCATAAAACTGGGCGCGCCCGGTTTCGAAGTATTTGAGACCCTCGCCGCTGCCCAGGGTGACGAGACCGGTGAGGTTCACCACGCCATCCACCACCTTGGAATCCACCTCGAGCACCGAGCGGGCCAGCTTGCGGCTTCCTTGAACAAACAGCTTGTCGTTGATGGCATCGAGGTACCACTTGTTGGCCAGGAAGGCATTGATTTGCGGGAAACGGGCCGCCACGGCCGTTGCCAGATCGAGCTTGTGCAGGGCATAGGCCAGCACGGCAATGGTGATGCCCACCAGGGAAATGGCGACGGACGCGCCAGCCAAGGGGAGAAACTCGCTCCAGCTGAAGTGCTCGGCCACCTCGGCGGCTTCCTGGGGATCGAGCAGGTTGCCGAAAATGCTGTTCCAGGGCATGCCTAGTAAGCCCACCAGCACGGATGGCACGGCCAGCACGGCTAGGGGCATGGCCATCTGCCAGCCCGATTCGTGGGGGTGGCTGGCGTGGTGATGGCCGTGGGCAGCGCCCTCGCCGTGGTCATCGACGCTCTTGCCAGCCGCCAACATCAACTGGGCCTGCAGGGCGGTATCGGTGCCGCGGAACGGCCCTTCGAAGGTGAGGAAGTAGAGCCGGAACATGTAGAAGGCGGTC
>CAYFKI010000043.1:0-8427 GCA_964343525.1 uncultured Cyanobium sp. | reverse complement strand
AAACCATCCATCTCGGTGAGGAGTTGGTTGAGGGTTTGTTCACGCTCGTCGTTGCCACCGCCTACGCCGGCACCGCGCTGACGACCAACAGCATCGATTTCATCGATGAAGATCAGGCAGGGGCTGTTCTCTTTGGCGCGCTTGAACAGATCGCGCACCCGGCTGGCGCCGACGCCCACGAACATCTCAACGAACTCAGAGCCGGAGAGGGAGAAAAAGGGAACACCAGCTTCGCCGGCAATCGCTTTGGCGAGAAGGGTTTTACCCGTACCCGGAGGGCCCACCAGCAGCACGCCTTTGGGGATCTTGGCGCCCACCGAAGTAAAGCGTTCGGGGGTTTTCAGGAAGGTCACCACTTCCTGGAGGTCTTGCTTGGCTTCTTCAACGCCGGCCACATCGTCGAATTTGACGCCGGTTTCGGCTTCCATCGCAAAACGGGCTTTGGTTTTGCCGAATTGCATGGCCTGACCCGGACCACCGGGCATGCCATTGGAGCGACGGGCCAGGAAGATCAGGGAGCCAATCAGCAACAGGGGGAAGAGCAGGTTGCCGAGCAGGCCCAAGACGGGAGGTGCTGCCTTGGGCGGATGGATGTCGAAGCTGATGCCTTCTTGCTTCAGCTTGTTGACCAACTCAGGAGCCAGGCCAGGTAGATCGACCCGCAGCCGCTGAACGCGGTTGTCGAGATCGGGATCCACGGCTTCGATCACCGCACTGCGGCCGCCATCAAAAATGTCGACGGCGGTTACCCGGCCGGCATCCACGTAATCCAGGAAGCGGCCGTAGCTCATGCGAGCCACCGCCGCATTGCGCGGGGCCACCGTGGGGGCCTTCTCACTGCCGCCAGGGGACAGGCGGGAAACCCCACCAGAGCTGAGCAATTGCCATCCGAGGAAGGCCACCACGGCCACCGGGAGCAGCCAGAGGGCAATCAGACGCCAGCGCTGGTTCATAGCTGAGACACTTTCTTAACAAGTGTAACGGCGCTGCGGCGTTGGCGTTAGCCGTGGCTAGCTAGCCGCGGCCCACGGGGAGGGATGCTCGGCCAGTTCCAGGCCGCCCACCGCTTCGATCGGGGCAGAGGTTGGCAGTGCGGTTGCTGGCTCCATTCCAGACGCAGCGGCCGGCTCAATCGCCAGTTCCCTGGAGGGGAAGGTTTCCACCATTTCTGGGCCCCCCAGGCTGTGGCTCCAAATTTCCACTTCGGAATTGGGCGGGCACTCAAAACTCAGCAGCTCGAAAGGGAACACCACCCGCTCGAGGAAAAACTGCTCAGGTCCGATGCAGCGCAGGATCACCATGCGGTCACTGGCGTTTCTGTAGCCGCACGTGGTGTGCACCGATCGACTGCGCAATTCGACTCCCCATCAACCCATTGATGCCCCTGGGTGCTTGGTAGCAACGACCACGATTCAGCAACTTTCAGCTTTTTTTTATTTTTTCTAGAGGCTGCGCAGGGCCACGATCGGATCGAGTTGGGCGGCGCGCCTCGCTGGCACCACGCCAAAGAACAGGCCGATGGAGCCGGAGAGCCCCACGGTGACAAGCACCGTGCCAGCGCCAATGGCGGCAGGTAAGGGGGTGATGGCGGCCACCAGGGTGACGGCTCCAAGGCCGAGGGCGCTGCCGATCACACCACCGAGGCTGGACAGTACAAGCGCTTCCACCAGGAATTGACGCAGCACATCGCTACTTCTGGCTCCTAACGCCTTGCGGAGCCCGATTTCTTCGGTGCGCTCACTCACCGACACCAACATGATGTTCATGATGCCGATGCCGCCCACCAGCAGGGAGATGGCCCCAATCGCGGCCAGCATCAAGGTGAGACCGCCGGTAATCGTGCTCACAATCGTGAGGGCATCTTTTTGAGAACGCACGGCGAAATCGTCGTCGTTGAGGATGCGGTGCCGTTGGCGCAACAGGTTGGTGATCTGAAAATTGGCGGCCCCGGTGCTGGCTTGATCGCGGGCTTCCACGCTGATGAAATTGAGGCTCACGCCGAAGTTGGGATCCCGGCCGGAGAGTTGGCTCACCATCGTGGTGAGAGGTACATAGGCGGTTTCATCCTGGTTTTGGCCAAACACGGCCCCCTTCGGTTGCAACACCCCCACCACTTCAAAGGGCTGGTTGCGAATCCGTAGTTGCCTTCCCAGGGGCGGTCGGTTGCCAAACAACTTGCTGGCCAGATCGGGGCCGATCACGGCCACGTGCCGTACTCCCTTGAGGTCGCCGTTGGTGAAAAACCGACCTTGGGCCACCTCAAATTGCCGCACCGGCAGAAACTCCGGCGTCACCCCGGCGATTGAGGAGGCGCTGCTCACTTCACCGGCTTGCACCACCTCGCTGAGGGTGATCTGGGGGGCCACCCGTTTGACACTGGGTACCTGTTCGGCAATCGCCTGGGCATCTTCCAGCACGAGGGTTTTGGGGAAATCAATGCCCTGGCGCCGGGTGTCGTTGTTACCGGGCACCACAAACAGCACATTGGCGCCGAGGTTGCTGAGCTGGCCCTCGGCCAGGTTTTGAGCTCCCTTGCCCACCCCCACCAGGGTGATCACCGAGGCATTGCCGATCACGATGCCGAGCATGGTGAGCAGGCTGCGCAGCCGGTTGGCCCGCAAGGTGCCCAGGGCCATCCCCACCGTTTCTCGAAGGGGCAGCTTGGACGCCATGGAGGTTCCAGTGGATCGAACGACCAGCCTGCCTGCTGGGTAGCGAATCTTGCGGGTTTGGTCCTAAACCGTGCCGGAACGACCCAGCAAATCGTTCACGGTTCCAACCTTCACCAGATCGGTGGAGCCGCTCACCCCGGGCAGGGTGCCGGCGGTTTGCACCACCAGATCGGTGTCGGTGAGCAGCCCATCCGCCTGGGCCTGGGCCATGGCCAGGGCAAAGGTCTGGTTGGCGTTGTCCTGTTCGGCCACCAGCAGCGGATTCACGCCCCAAACCAACTGCAATTGACGCGCCACCTGCTTGTCGCTGGTGATGGCCAGGATCGGGGTGCTGGGGCGGAATTTGCTCACGTTGCGGGCCGTGGATCCCGATTTGGTGAGCGGCAGGATCGCCGCTGCGTTGAGTTGGCGCCCAATGCTGCTCACGGCCTGGCAGATCGCGTTGGAGATGTTGGAGGCCATGTGGCTATCGAGCACCCGCTGGGGGTAATCCCGCTCGATCCGCTTGGCGATGGTGGCCATGGTGGCCACGGCTTCCACCGGGTAATCACCAACGGCACTTTCGTTGGAGAGCATCACCGCATCGGTGCCATCAAGGATGGCGTTGGCCACATCACTCACCTCCGCCCGGGTGGGCCTGGGGCAGGCCACCATCGAATCGAGCATCTGGGTGGCGGTGATCACCGGAATTCCCAGGCTGTTGGCCTTGCGGATGAGTTCCTTCTGGAGCAGGGGCACCTCTTCTGCGGGCATCTCCACCCCCAGATCACCCCGCGCCACCATCACGCCGTCACAGAGGGGAAGGATGTCGTCGATCTGATCGATCGCCTCAAACTTTTCGATCTTGGCCACCACCGGGGTTTGGTGGCCGTGGCTGCGAATCAGCTCACGGATTTCGAGCATGTCTGAGGGGTTGCGCACAAAGCTCAAGGCCACCCAATCCACGCCGTTCTGAAGGCCAAAGGCCAAATCGATGCGGTCTTTTTCCGTGAGCGCCCGGATCGAGAGCTGCACGTCGGGGAAGTTGACCCCCTTGTTGTTGGAGAGCACCCCACCCACGGTCACCTTGCAGACCAGGGTTTGTTCGGCCTGATTCACCTGCTCCACCACCATCTCCACCCGTCCGTCGTCGAGCAGGATCCGGCTGCCGGGCATCACCTCGTCAGCCAACTTGTCGTAGGTGACCGTGGCGATCGATTGGTTGCAGGCCACCTCCCTTGAGGTGAGGGTGAAAGGGTCGCCTTTGGCCAAGGTGATCGGACCAGCTGCGAAGCGGCCCAGGCGGATTTTTGGCCCCTGCAGATCCTGGAGGATGCCCACGTGGATTCCCAGCTCTTCGCCCACCTGGCGAATGGTGTGAATCCGGGCGGCGTGCTCGCTGTGGTCGCCGTGGGAAAAGTTGAGCCGGAAGGTGGTGGCCCCCGCTGCGATCAACTCGCGCAAGCGTTCGGGGGACTCCGTGGCGGGCCCGATCGTGGCCACGATCTTGGTGCGACGCATGAGATCGGGCTGGGGCATCAGCATGCCATCGGTAGCTCGGAAACTACCATCCGGGCTTTCGCCAGCAGGCCCCGCCATGGACTTTCAGGCCTATCAACAGGCTTCCCGGGCCACGGCCCGCTACCCCGCTGCCGGAGCCAATCCGATCTATCCCACCCTCGGGCTTTGCGGTGAGGCCGGCGAGGTGGCCGACAAGGTGAAAAAAGTGATCCGCGACCAAGAAGGCCAGTTCAGTGCTGAGGTGATTGAGGGCCTGAAACTCGAACTCGGTGACGTGCTCTGGTATGTGGCCCAACTGGCGACCGAACTGGGCCTGGAGCTGGATCAAATCGCCTCCGCCAACCTGGAGAAACTGGCCAGCCGCGCCGCCCGTAACGTGATCGCAGGCAGCGGCGATCGGCGTTGAACAAGCCAGGGGCGATCGGTCAACGGTTGGTGCAGGCCTTGGTGCTGGTAGCGCTGGTGCTGGGGCTAGGTCTGGGGCTAACCCAACCGGCCTGGGCGGCCGACCTGGGGGTGCGTGATGTGGTGCTCGAGCCCTGCCCCCCGGAGGATGTGGGAGCCCAGCCTGAATTGCGTAGGCCCACCGGGGCTAGCTGCTATGCCCTGCGCGGGCTTGTTTCCAACCCCACCAACAAGGTGGTGGCCGATACCGATGTGTTTGCCCTGATCTTGGATTCCAGTGGCGAGCCGGTGCTCCAAAACCGCACGCGGGTGGGCTCGATCGGCGATGTTCCCCCGGGGGAATCCCCCTTTGCCCTGCGCCTGGCGGTGCCGGCGGGCACCCCTGGCCCCATCAGCTTCCGCAATGTCAAGGCCCGGGGCTTCAAGGCGCCGGTGCGTACCCGCGCGGGCGCAGATGATGAATTGCTGCCCCTGGAACAACAGGTGTCAGCGGGCTAACCCTTGCTGACTCTCTAAAGCTTTCACCGGATTAGAAACTTGCGCCCATCAGGCTCACACTGGCGCTGCCCAACAGCTGTTGGCCCAGGCTCAAAGCCAAAAACGCCAGGATGGCCGAGAGGTCGAGTCCACCGATCGGGGGGATCAGGCCCCGGAAGGCATTGAGGTAGGGGTCGGTGATCGAGCTCACCGTTGAGAGCAGGGGATTGCCCCAGTCGAGATTGGGGAACCAGCTCAGCAAAACCCGCACCAGCAGGATCAGCGAGTAGATCTCCAGGGTGCGGCTCAGCACCCCCAGGATCAGGGCAGCAATGGTTCCAGACTGGGCCAAATCCATGGGGTTGCGATCACCAGGGCAACTCTAGGCAGCCTCATCCAAGGCTGGATCCGCCAGCTGTTGCAGGGGAGCGGCTGGCGATGGCAGCCCATCCTCGGAGGGAGGTTCGGCTGTGGTGAGGTTGGTTGTTTTGGCTCGGGTCTGGATTTCGTCGGTTTTGATCGCAAACGTGCGATGAAATTTCTCGCTCAGGCTCAGCCAATAGGAGCGGCCGTCGCTTTGGCGCTTGCGTTCAATGAAGTTCTGGGAGAGCAACTCCTTGATGTGGTCGTAGGCGCCCGACCCCCGCAGCTCCACCAGATCCGATTGCAGCAGCCGTTTTTTCAAGGCAATCGTGGCCAAGGTACGCAGCGCCGCGGTGGAGAGGTCCACCGGCAGCAGGTTTTGCACCAAATCCCCAAGACCGTCGCGCAGTTGGAGGCTGTAGCGCTGACCTTCCTGACGAATTTCGAGGGCCGTGTCCCGGTGGGCGTAGTCGGCCATCAGGGTGATCAACCCCAGTTCGGCATCGTCGCGGCTGATGGCGGCGATGTCAGCGAGTTCAGCCAGGGTGAGGGGGCGACCCTTGAGGTAAAGAATGGCCTCCATGCGGGCCGGCAATGACAGGCCCGCAATGGCGTCAGCCGCTGCGGAATTGAAGGGGGGTTGCGGCTCAGCCTGGGGAGTTGGCATCGGGCTGCTCATGGGCTCGACCGCCGGGCTATCGGCGAACGGTACCGCAGCTCACCAGTCCCTGCCCGTGGCTGCGGTGATGGGTCCAAGAAACAGGGGATAGGCGGGATTCGCCGTTTCATCGACCCAGTCGTAGTCGAGGCCCTCGAGGAAGGCCTGCCAAGCCTCCCGCTCTGCCCCAGGCACCTGCACCCCCACCACGATGCGGCCCACGTCGGCACCGTGGTTGCGGTAGTGAAAGATGCTGATATTCCAGTTGGGGTGCAGGCTGGTGAGAAAGGCCATCAGCGCACCGGGCCGTTCGGGAAATTCGAAGCGGTAGAGCAATTCGTCGCTGGCCGCGGTGGGATCCCCTGGAGCCACCGGAAGACGGCCACCCACCATGTGGCGCAGGTGCAATTTGGCTAGCTCATTGCCGGAGAGGTTGAGGCAGGGAAATCCCGCCGTCTCCAAGCTGGCCATCAACTGCTCCGTATCGGTTTTGCCCTGGGTTTGGACCCCCAAAAAGATGTGGGCCCGGTTGCCATCGGCGAGGCGGTAGCTGAATTCGGTGAGGCTGCGTTTGCCCAGCAGGGTGCAGAACTGGCGCAGGCTGCCCGGTCGCTCGGGGATTTCCACCGCGAGCATGGCCTCCCGCTCCTCGCCCAGTTCGGCGCGCTCGGCCACAAACCGCAGCCGATCGAAGTTCATGTTGGCGCCACAGGCCACCGCCACCAGGGTCTGGTCCTTCAGGCCGCGCGACGCCACATCGGCCTTCATCCCCGCCACGGCAAGGGCTCCAGCCGGCTCCAGGATCGAGCGGGTGTCTTGGAACACGTCTTTGATGGCCGCACAGATGGCGTCGGTGTCCACGGTCACCATCCGATCCACATGCCGTTGGGCCAGCTCAAACGTGAGCTCGCCCACCTGACGCACCGCCACCCCATCCGCAAACAGACCCACCTGATCCAGGCGCACGCGCTCGCCTGCCGCCAGCGAGCGCGTCATCGCATCGGCATCCGCTGGCTCCACGCCCACCACGTCCACCTGGGGCCAAAGGGCCTTCACGTAGGCAGCGATGCCGGCAATCAGGCCGCCACCGCCCACGGCCACATAGATCGCCGTCGGGGGTTCGGAGCATTGGCGCAGGATTTCCAAGCCGATCGTGCCCTGGCCGGCGATCACATCCGGATCATCGAAGGGGTGGATAAAGGTGAGCCCCCGTTCCCGTTCAAGCCGCTTGGCCTCAGCGCAGGCGTCGTCGTAGTTGTCGCCGTGGAGCACCACCTCGGCTCCGCGGGCGGCCACCGCCTCCACCTTCATCTCCGGGGTGGTGACCGGCATCACGATCACCGCGGTGCAGCCCAGCTTCTGGGCGGCCAAGGCCACGCCCTGGGCATGGTTACCGGCACTGGCGGCGATCACGCCCTTGGCGAGCTCAGCCTGCGTGAGGCCAGCCATTTTGTTGAAAGCGCCGCGCAATTTGAAGCTGAAGACGGGCTGCAGGTCTTCCCGTTTCAGCAACACCCGGTTTCCCAACCGCGCCGAGAGGTTGGGCGCTGGATCCAAGGGGGACTCGATCGCCACGTCATACACGCGGGCCCGCAGGATGCGTTGGAGGTAGGTGGCGTCGGCCTGGCTCATCGCTCCAGTGTCGCAATCGGCACCGCTCGGTTGGGCGGTAGGCCTAGATTGCTGCCCACATCAAGGGTCGTGCATGCATCTCAGCGAGCTGAGCCATCCCAACCAGCTGCACGGTCTGAGCCCTGCCGAACTCGAAGCCGTTGCACGTCAGGTGCGGGAGCGCCACCTCGAGGTGGTCTCCACCAGTGGCGGCCACCTGGGCCCTGGTCTGGGGGTTGTGGAGCTCACCATCGCCCTCTACCAAACCCTTGATCTCGACCGCGACAAGGTGGTGTGGGATGTGGGTCACCAGGCTTACCCCCACAAACTGCTGACCGGTCGCTACAAGGATTTCCACACCCTGCGCCAGAAAGATGGGGTGGCGGGGTACCTCAAACGCTGCGAAAGCCGCTTTGACCATTTCGGTGCCGGCCATGCCTCCACCTCGATTTCTGCCGCCCTGGGCATGGCCCTGGCCCGGGATCGGCGTGGTGAGGATTTCAAATGCGTGGCAGTGATTGGCGATGGTGCCCTCACCGGTGGCATGGCCCTGGAGGCCATTAACCATGCCGGGCACTTGCCCCACACCAAATTGTTGGTGGTGTTGAACGACAACGACATGTCGATTTCACCGCCGGTGGGCGCCCTCTCCACCTATCTCAACCGGATGCGGCTGAGCCCGCCTGTTCAGTTTTTGCAGGGCAATGCCGAAGAGGCGATCAAGCACCTGCCCTTCATGCA
>CAYFKI010000042.1:7978-8564 GCA_964343525.1 uncultured Cyanobium sp. | reverse complement strand
TCCTTCTGGTGGCTCGCCAACAGCAACCCCTGCTGGATCTGCAGACGGAGCTGGGTGGAGGTCAGATCCTCACCCTGGACGAGGCTCTACCCCAGGCCGATGTGGTGGTGTGGGTGGCCAGCATGCCCCAAACCCTCACCATCGACTCCGCCAACCTCAAAAAGCCCTGCCTGATGATTGATGGCGGCTACCCCAAAAACCTCAACAGCAAGGCCAGTGGCGAGGGCATCCACGTGCTGAAAGGCGGCATCGTGGAATTCGGTAGCGACATCGGCTGGCAAATGATGGAAGCGGCTGAAATGGAGAAACCGCAGCGCCAGATGTTTGCCTGTTTCGCGGAGGCGATCCTGCTTGAGTTCGAGGGCATCCACACCAATTTCAGCTGGGGACGCAACAACATCAGCCTGGACAACATGGACCTGATCGGCGCCGCCTCCGTGCGCCATGGCTTCCAGGCCCTGGCCCTCAGCGATACCCCGGCAGCTTTAGCCGCCCCGGCCGCGTCCCCGGCCAAGGAGCCTGTCGCCTCCGCCTAGGGGGCCTGCCTCCACCGTCCTTCGCCCCGCTCCCCTCCCTCGCCATGGCC
>CAYFKI010000042.1:5475-7941 GCA_964343525.1 uncultured Cyanobium sp. | reverse complement strand
GCAGCTGGAAACCCTGGCCACGCGAAGACGGCGGGAAATCTTTGAATCCCTCAGCCCCGCCCAGAAGATCCAGGTGGCTCGCCACCCCCAGAGGCCGAGCACCCTCGACTACATCCAGGTCATCACCGATGAGTGGGTGGAGTTGCACGGCGACCGCCGCGGCAGCGACGACCAGGCCCTGGTGGGGGGCGTGGGCCGGATCGGCGACCAGGGCGTGGTGCTGCTGGGCCACCAAAAGGGCCGCGACACCAAGGAGAACGTGGCCCGCAACTTCGGCATGGCCTCCCCGGGCGGCTATCGCAAGGCCATGCGCCTGATGGAGCATGCCGACCGCTTCCGGCTGCCGATCCTCACCTTCATCGACACCCCAGGGGCCTATGCGGGCGTGCTGGCGGAAGAGCAGGGCCAGGGGGAGGCCATTGCGGTCAACCTGCGGGAAATGTTCCGGCTGCGGGTGCCCGTGCTCGCCACGGTGATCGGCGAGGGCGGCTCGGGGGGCGCCCTGGGGATTGGTGTCGCCGACCGGTTGCTGATGTTTGAGCACAGCGTCTACACCGTGGCCAGCCCGGAGGCCTGCGCCTCGATTCTCTGGCGGGATGCGGCCAAGGCCCCCGTGGCCGCCGAGGCCCTCAAAATCACCGGGCCCGATCTGCTCAAGCTGGGCATTGTCGACATCGTGCTGAATGAGCCCTGTGGCGGTAACCACTGGGCGCCCCTGCAGGCAGCCGAAACGCTCAAGGCGGCCTTGCTGGAACAACTCCAGCAACTGCAGCAGCTCGATGAACGGCAGCTGATGGATCAGCGCTACGCGAAGTTCCGGCGCATGGGGCGTTTCCTGGAAAGCGGCACGCCCGATCCCACCCACAGCGCGTAGGGTCGCACCCATCCACCTCCAAGGAGTGCGTTGGCCGCTGTTCTGATTACGGGTGCCTCCCGGGGAATTGGCGCCGCCACCGCCGAGGCGTTCGCCCAGGCAGGCTTCGACCTGCTCCTGCTGGCGCGCCCAGGGGCCAATGGCTCAGCAAACGCCGAGCTCGAAACCCTTGCCAGCCGCTGCCGAGAGCGCGGCGTTCGCGTGGAAACCGCCGGCATCGACCTCAGCGATGCCAGTGGCATTGCCCCTGGGCTGGCTGAGTTGTTGGGCCGGGGCCTCCATCCCAACGTGGTGATCAACAACGCTGGTGCCGCCTACACCGGCCCGCTGGCCGAGATGCCCCTCGCCCAGTGGCAATGGCTGTTGCAGCTCAATCTGACCGCCGTTTTCCAGGTGTGCCAGGCGGTGCTGCCGGCCATGCGCGCCGCCGGCGGGGGCCTGATCATCAATGTGAGCAGCCACGCCGCCCACAACACCTTCCCCGAGTGGGGTGCCTACGGACTGGGCAAAGCGGCCCTGGTGTCGCTGACGCGGCACCTGGCGGCAGAAGAGCGAAGCCAGGGGATTCGCGCCTGCACCCTCACCCTTGGTGCGGTGAATACACCCCTTTGGGACAGCGAAACGGTCCACAGTGACTTCGATCGCCGTGCCATGCTTGCCCCAGGTCGGGTGGCTGAAGCCCTGCTGGTTCTGGCTCAACAGCCCGCCACCCAGGTGGTCGAAGACCTCACCCTTATGCCGGCTGCCGGCGCTCTTTGAGCTATTCCATGACGTCCACCCTGCCTTCCAGCCTCCCCCAACGCGCCACGGCGCCGGATGCAGGCCCTGCCCCGATCAGCCTGCGCATCCGTGAGCGGCTCGAGGCCGCTGGCGTGCCCTATCTCGCCAACGACAACATCTCCGAGCACCTGGCGGAAGGAGAGCTCGAGCAACTGGAAGTGGAAGTAGCCGGCAAGGTGCGCGATCTGCTGCGCAGCCTGGTGATTGATATCGACAACGACCACAACACGGAAGAAACCGCCGAGCGGGTCGCTCGGATGTACCTGCACGAAGTGTTCAAGGGGCGCTATCACCAGCAGCCCAAGATCGCCAGCTTCCCCAACGTCAAAAAGCTGGATGAGATCTACACGGTGGGACCGATCACCGTGCGTTCCGCCTGCTCCCACCACCTGGTGCCGATCCTGGGCAACTGCTGGATCGGGATCAAGCCCGGCGATCGGGTGATTGGGCTGTCCAAGTTTTCCCGGGTGGCCGACTGGGTGTTTTCCCGGCCCCACATCCAGGAAGAGGCCGTGATGATCCTGGCCGATGAAATCGAGCGCCTCTGCGAACCCCAGGGTCTGGCCATCCTGGTGAAGGCCCAGCACTACTGCATGAAATGGCGTGGGGTGAAAGAGCCCCAAACCAGCATGGTGAACTCGGTTGTGCGCGGCGATTTCCGCCACGACCCCAGCCTGAAGGCCGAGTTCTTTGAGCTGGTCAAACAACAGGAAAGCCTGCTGCTCAACTAGGGCCCGAGTAGGTACTTTTTAGGGCCTTTTAGGGCCTGAGTAGGGTCTGAGGGCCTGGCTCAGGCCAAGATCCTCCCCTCA
>CAYFKI010000042.1:0-5375 GCA_964343525.1 uncultured Cyanobium sp. | reverse complement strand
TTTTAGGGCCTGAGTAGGGTCTGAGGGCCTGGCTCAGGCCAAGATCCTCCCCTCAAGGCGCTGATGCCGCCTTAATCGGACCCACGGGAGGCGTGGCTTGGCGTTGGCTGCCGGTGGGGGTGGGCTGGGCCACCACCAGCATCACCTGGCCGGCCACATCGGTGGACTGGATGGCATAGGTGGGCCCGGTGGCTCCCTGGATCAACACCCATTGCTTCGATCCGGGAGCGAGCCGATACCAATGGAAGGCGCTGGGCGGCAGACCAGCCAGGGCATCCGCCGAGAGACTGGCCTGGAGCAATTGGCCTTCACGGGCTTGCCCTGTGAGCACCAGCTGCTGCAGCCCGTCAATTTGCTGCTGCACAGCACCTTCCAGTTGGATATCGGTGGCGATCTGGGCACGCAGGGCCTTGATCTGGGCCTGGGGCTGGGGGCTCACCCCCGGCACACAGGAGAGCAGGCCATCCACGATCTGACAGCCCACCATGTCCTGGGCCAGGGTTCTCGCTGGGTGAACAGCCAGGCTGAAAGAGGCCGCGCCACCCATCAGGGCCAGGGCAAGGGACAAAGAACGACGCAGGCCGGCCATGGGAATCGGGCTTAAGCCCCCTGATCTTGGCGGCTAGCGAGCACGGCGGCATGCATGGCCCGCACCAAGTTCAAATCCTTGTCGCCGGGAGAACGCTCCACCCCGCTGGAGACATCCAACCCATGGGGGCTGAGCTGGGCGAGCACCTCCGCCACCCGATCGGCCCGCAGCCCACCGGCCAACCACCAGGGCAAGGGGAAATGCGCCCCAACCAACCACTCGATCGGAATCCGGTGGCCGGTGCCGCCCAGTTGGTCGGGCACCCAGGCATCCAACAGCAGGGCGTCCACGGCGCCCCCATAGGCCTGGGCCATGGCCAAATCCTCGGGCTGGCGGATCCGAAGCGCCTTCCACACCGCACAGCCCAAGCTCTGGCGCAGGGCGCTGCAGCGCTCGGGGGTCTCACGGCCATGGCACTGCACAACGCGATGGCCATGGCGCGGATCGAGGGCCGCCAGATCACCATCCTCCGGGTCAGCTACCACCAGCACCCCCTGGCAAGCGGGGGCCACGTCGGCCACCGCCGCAAACAGGTTCGCGCGCCGCTGGGGCGCCAAAAACCGCGGCGAGCCCTCTACAGCAATCACCCCTATGGCATCCACGCCGACGGCCGCCACAGCCGCCGCTTGGGCGGGCTGGGTGAGTCCGCAAATCTTGAGCAGGGGCAGGGAATCAGCCATTGGCGGTTGGGGGTAGCCAAGGACAGGCCTGAAAACGCCTACCCCTTCACAATGCACAGGCCTTTCTAGGATTGGCGAAGGCATCCGGGCCGAAACCGGCCATTCGGGACAGGCGCGCGTGAATCAGGGCTGGCAGATAGTCAAGATCCGTGGAATCCCGATTCGGGTGCATCCGAGCTGGTTTGTGATCCTGGTGCTGGCCACCAGCGCCTTTGCCCAGCAATTCGCCGAGAGTGCCAACCCCTCCGCCGCGGCGTCGCTGCCGGTGGGATGGCCCTGGGGCCTGGGCCTGATCACCGCCCTGCTGTTGTTTTTGTCGGTGCTGCTGCATGAGCTGGGCCACTCGCTGGTGGCCCTGGCCCAGGGCGTGAAGGTGAGCAGCATCACCCTGTTTTTGATGGGCGGGGTGGCGCGGGTGGAACGGGAGTGCAGCTCCCCCTGGGGCGCCCTCGCCGTGGCCATCGCCGGGCCAGCCGTGAGCTTGGCCCTGGGGGTGGGTCTGCTGGCCAACATCCACAGCGCCAGCCAGGTCTCCCCCTTGCTGGGCGCGATGGTGCGGGAATTGGCAGGGCTCAACCTGATCTTGGGGTTGTTCAACCTGCTGCCAGGCCTCCCCCTCGATGGCGGCTTGGTGGTGAAAGCGCTGGTGTGGCAGATCAGCGGCAGCCACCGCCGGGGCGTGGAGGTGGCCAACGGCTGCGGCCGCTTCCTTGCCCTGATGGCCATTGGCCTGGGCACGGTGTTACTGCTGCGGGGCGCTGGCCTCAGCGGCGCCTGGTTGATGTTGCTGGGCTGGTTTGGCCTTGGGGCCGCCCGCAACCAGGCCCAGGTGCTGGCCCTGGAAACGATCCTGCAAGACCTGCGCGTGCGCGACGCCGCCGGACGGCGCTTTCGCGTGCTCGAGGCGAGTGCGTCCCTGCGCGAACTCAGCCAACAGCGGCTGGCGGAACCCCAGGCGAACGGCAACGCCGATTGGTTGCTGGTGTGTGATCGGGGCCGATGGAAGGGCTACATCGATGACGGCCCCCTGCAGCAGCTGCCCGTGCAGCGCTGGGATACCGATCGCCTTGGTGATCACCTCCAACCCCTTGCCAACCTGCCGTCGATCAGCAGCGAGGCACCGCTCTGGCAGGCGGTGCAACAGCTGGAAGACAGCGCGGCCTCCCGGCTGTTGGTGCTCAGCCCGGCTGGCCTACCCAGCGGAACCCTGGAGCGCCCCGAGCTAGGAGCGGCGGTGCTTACCAAACTGGGGCTGCGGCTGCCGCCCCCGCTGATGGAGATGGCGCGTCGCCAAAACACCTACCCCCTGGGCCTGGCCCTACCGCAGGTGGTGCGCACGATGCTGGCCAGCGGCGAAGTCAAAGCAACGCCCTAGGCGTGGTGCGCTGCCAGGCGGGCCCCGATCTGCTCCCATTCCCAGCCGCGGAGGGGGTCTGGTTCAGCCAGAGCGAACGGCAAGTGCTCCCGGGCCGCCTCCAGCAACCAGCGCTCCAAGGCCTCCGGCTCCAGCGGTAAAGCGGGCAAGGCCGGAGGGGGGGCGGAAAAGACCTGCTGCCAAAGATCCACCGGGGGATGGATCAGGATCGATCCATGCTGCAACAGACAGCCCTGGCGCCACAGCTGGGCACTGCCAACGCGTTTCAATCCGCCGGCGTGCACCAGATCAGCCGCCGTGCTTGTGGCAAAACAGTTGTTGCGCTCCAGGCTCACCGCCTGATCACCGAACCCCAGGGGCAGACCCATCCGGGCAAAGCCCGCCTGCAACCACGCGCAGCTGCGCCGGTAGGCCTCCTGGCGGGACAGACCGGGATTGGGCCAGATCAGGGCATAGGTGAGCTCACCGGCGTGCAGCACGGCGCGGCCGCCACTGGGGCGCCGCACCAGATCGATCACCCCCTGGCGCACCAGGTCTGGCCAATGGGGCTCGAGCTGACGCTGGTGGAACCCGAGCGAGAGGGTGGGGCGCAACCAGCGATAGAACCGAAAGGCCGGGCGGCCCTGCTCCAGCAACCAGCTGTCGATGGCCATCTGCCAGGCACCATCACGGCAAAGACTGGGCAGCCAGCGGGCGGTCATGGCCTAGGGGCTGGGGGGCGCGGCCCCATCCCAGAAGCTGCCATCCAGCTCGAACCCCAACACCGCTGCCATCTGGGTGAGGCCCTGACGACACTGCAAGCCATGGGCCTGGGCCCAAGCATCGAGCCCAAACAGGCGATGGGTGATCCAGAGCTCAAGAGCTTCTGGCGCAAAACGGATGCCCTCCGTGCGCGAGAAACCGTGGGGCAGCACCATCGCCACATGGCGGGTGAGCTGGCCGCTGGAGCGCTCCAGCACCAGCGGCAGCCAGGGATAGAGGGCATCGGCCCTCAGCGACCACAGCCTGAGTTCGGGGATCTCCGAAAGCTCGCGCGGGTCCTCGGCGGCCCTGGGCCATTGAAAATCAAGGGCGAGGTGATCCCCCTGGCGCACCAAGGCCGCCGGATCCAGCGCCAACCAGGGCGTCAACGGGGAAAGATCCCGTTGAAGCACAGCCTCCTCGCCAATCACCACAGGGCTGGGCAAGGCAGAGGTGGAGGAATCGGCCATCAAGAGCTGTAACAGCAACGCGCTCAACCCTGGACCGTAACCGCGATCAGGCCAAAGAATGGGAAGTCGAGTTTGCGATCAGCCCCCCATGGTGTCTTCCCTCAACCAAGCCGAAGTGCTGATTGCCCTGGTGGTGGCTGCCCATGCCGGCGTTCTGGCCGTGCGTCTGTGCTTCAGCCTCTACAAAGCTTGAAGCTGCTGAAACCAGGCCTTGGCGCCGGCACCAACTCCCGCTAGAAGGCATGGAGTCCCGCCGGCCCTAGGCCATTCCGTTGAGCCAAGCCCTGCGTCATAGCCCCAAAAGCCGGCCCGAAGCCAGGCGCCAGAGTCGCCAAGGCCAGCCCAGCACCCAGCGCGATCGGCAGCCCAACAGCCAGCGCAACAACCAACCCAAAGCCCAACGCCTCACCACCCTGGTGCCAGGAGCCCACGCGGTGTTTGGCAGTGATGGCCAATTGCTCAGCCTCTCCTCAGAACGGCAGGAGATGCTCTGCAGCCTCGTGGGCCTCACCGTGAAGCTGAGCCTGGTGGTGCTCACCGGCGTGAGCTTGCTGCGCCTGGGGGTGGCCTACCAGGAGCGCATGGAGCGCCAAGGCGAACTCAAGGCCGTGCTCGATCTCGAGAGCAGCAAACTCAGCAAGGCCCGCGATCGCTTCGACCAACTGTTCGCCGTGGGGGGTGAGCAGAACCTGATCCGTGAGCAAAACCAGTGGATTGCCCCCAACAGGTTGCGGGTCGTTTGGCAGCCCCATCCCTGAGGGCCTTCAACCCGTAAGTTGAGGCCCCCTTTGCCGTACGGCGACTCTCCATGGCCTCCCCCTCCAGTGCCGGAACGGTCCTGATCACGGGCACCACCTCCGGTGTCGGTCTCAATGCCGCCAAGGCCCTGGTGGATCGGGGCTGGACGGTGGTGACGGCCAACCGCGATCCGGTGAAGGCCGCTGAAGCCGCCACCGCCGCCGGTATCCCCTCGGGCCCCCTGCACCATCTGCGCATCGACCTCGGCGATCTGGCCAGCGTGCGCGTGGGCGTGGAAACCCTGGTGGCCTCCATCGGCCGCCCCCTTGATGCCCTGGTTTGCAATGCCGCCATCTACCGGCCGCGGCTGAAACAGCCGGAATGGTCGCCCCAGAACTACGAGCTCTCGATGGCCACCAACCACCTGGGCCATTTCCTGCTGATCCAATTGCTGCTGGAGGAGATCCAGCGCTCGAGCCATCCCTCGCGCCGGGTGGTGATCCTGGGAACCGTGACGGCCAACTCCGAGGAATTGGGCGGCAAGATCCCCATCCCGGCCCCCGCCGATCTGGGCGATCTTTCAGGTTTCAAAGCCGGCTTCAAGGCACCGATTGCCATGGCCAATGGCAAGCCGTTCAAACCCGGCAAGGCCTACAAAGACAGCAAGCTCTGCAACATGATCACCACCCAGGAACTGCACCGCCGTCTTCACGGGCAGACGGGGATTGTGTTCAGCTCGCTCTACCCGGGCTGCGTGGCCGACACGCCCCTGTTCCGCAACA
>CAYFKI010000041.1:0-8779 GCA_964343525.1 uncultured Cyanobium sp. | reverse complement strand
CCTGTGCCGGGAGAGCTTTGCCGAGGTACCCATCAGTGGGGCCTTCTGCAATGGCGAAATCGGCCCGATTGCCGGCACCACCCACCTGCATGGCTACACCGCCAGCTGGGCCTTCCTGGTTCCCCACCAGCCAGACGCCGCACCCACCGCGCCAGGCTGATGCGGCAGCACGTCAATCCCCTCAGCCGCTTCTACCAACAGCCCCTCGCCCTGCCCCCACCGGCGGAGCTGTTTGCGGATGCCGATCGCCCCATCCACCTCGATATTGGCTGCGCCCGCGGCCGGTGCCTGCTCGAGCTGGCGCAACACCATCCCGAGATCAACTACCTCGGCCTGGAAATTCGCCGGCCCCTCGTGCAGGCCGCCGAAGCCGATCGGAAAGCGTTGGGCCTCGGCCAGCTGCATTACCTCTTTTGCAACGCCAATGTGAGCCTGGAGGCGTGGCTTGCCGCCCTTCCCTCCGGCCAGCTGGAGCGGGTGTCGATCCAATTCCCCGACCCCTGGTTCAAGAAAAAACACCACAAGCGCCGGGTGCTGCAGCCAGCTTTGTTGCTGGCCCTCGCCGGTGCGCTGGCCCCCGGCAAGGAGCTGTTCATCCAGAGCGATGTACTGGCTGTGATCGAGCCGATGGTGGCCGTGATCGAAGCCAGTGGTTGCTTCCAGCGGCCTACCGGCGATCCCCATCCCTGGCGACCCACCAACCCCCTCGCGGTGCCCACCGAGCGAGAAACGCTGGTGCTCAGCCAGGGCCTGCCGGTGTACCGGGTGCTCTACCAGCGCAACCACCAGCTCCCGCCCACAGAAATCGAGCGCGAGGAGCGACTGGAGCAAATGGCCCAGGCGGCCGATAATCCGCCAGAACCATCTGCGCTTCTCCCTTGAGCAGCTCCGCCGCCGCGCCTGCCTCGCCCTGGCTCCTGCGCTGGCAAGGCCTCCTGGCCCATGCCCCGATGGGACGGCTGGCCCGGCAGCTGCCCCTGATCGCCGGGATCGTGCTCTGCGCCCTGATGGCCGGGCTGCCGCTGGTCACCCGTAGTGGCCTCACGTTGTTGATTGCGGCCAGTGGCTTGCTGTGGCTCCTGCTGGCCCTGCGCACACCACCAGGGGAGGTGGGCGCCATCAACCGCTGGGTTCTTGGGATCATGGCCCTGGCCGTTCTGGCTACGGGCTTTTCGCCCGTTCCCACGGCCGCCCTGCACGGCCTGTTCAAGCTGCTCAGCTACCTAGGGGTGTATGCCCTGATGCGCCAGCTGCTGGCCACGGAGCCGATCTGGTGGGACCGGATCGTGGCCTCCCTGCTTGCCGGCAGCTTGGTCACCAGTGTGGTGGGCATTCGCCAGTTGTTTGCGGATACGGGCGAGCTGGCGCGCTGGGCGGATCCCAATTCCGTGGCGGATGGCACGATCCGCATCTACGGCACCCTCGACAACCCCAACCTGCTGGCTGGGTTCCTGCTGCCAGCCATCCCACTGGCCCTGGTGGCCTTGCTGCGCTGGCGGGGTCTGGCCCGCCAAGCCTTTGCGGCGGCGGCCCTGCTACTGGGCAGCGCCGCCCTGGTGCTCACCTACAGCCGCGGCGCCTGGATGGGCCTGGTGGCAGAGGGTGCTGTGGTGGTGGTGCTGCTGGCCGCGCGGCAAACGCGCCAATGGCCGCCCTTCTGGCGGCGGGTGTTTCCCTTGCTGCTGCTTGTGGTGGGTGGCGCCCTCTTGGTGGTGTTTGTGACCCAGGTGGAGCCCCTGCGGATTCGGGTGTTGAGCCTGGTGGCCGGCCGCCAGGACAGCTCCAACAACTTCCGCATCAACGTGTGGATGGCCGTGCTCGACATGATCCAGGCCCGGCCCTGGCTGGGAATTGGCCCCGGCAACGACGCGTTCAACCAGATCTATCCCCTCTATGCCCAGCCCCGCTTCAACGCCCTAAGCGCCTATTCGATTCCCTTGGAGTTGCTGGTGGAAGCCGGGGTTCCTGGCCTGCTGGCGGGGATTGGCCTGGTACTCACCTGCGTGCTTACCGCCCTGCGGCAATGGGGCCTAGGGGGCCGCAACGCCCTGCCCGCCCTGGCGGTGCTGGCCGTGATCGCCGGCCTGGCAGTGCAGGGGATGACCGACACCATCTTCTTCCGCCCGGAAGTGCAACTGAGCGGTTGGTTTTGCGTGGCCACCCTGGCTGCAGCCCGGCGTGACTGACGCGCCGCAAGGATCGACCCAGCCGTGGCCAGCGGGCCTGGTCGCGGGCTTTGATGCCGGCCAAACCCACACCAGCTGCCGGCTGGCCGATGCCCGCACCCTGACGGTGCTAGCCGAAGGCCAGGGCCCTGGGGTGAGCCATCTCGCCGCTCCCCAGGGGATTGCGCGCTTTGGCGAGGCCCTCACGCAAAGCCTGGCGGCAGCCCGCGGGCAACTTCCAGCCCACAACCAACAGCCGCTGCCCCTGCTGGCAGCCGGCATCGGTGCCAGCGGCATCGAGCAAGGAAGCCCGGTGCAGCAGCAGGGCCATGAACTGGCTGCCGCCGCCCTGGAGCTACCCATCGATCGGGTGCACGTGAGCGGCGATGAGCGCACCGCCCTGCGGGGGGCCATGGGCCACCAAAACGCCGGCATCGTGGTGATCAGCGGCACGGGCACCATCGCCGTCGGCCGCAATCGGACCGGCCAAGAGCACCGCTGCGCCGGCTGGGGCTGGCTGCTGGATGGGGCGGGCTCTGCCATGGACCTGGGCCGCGATGGGCTGGCGTTGAGCCTGCAGATGGCCGATGGTCGGCTCGTCGATGGTCCGCTGCGGGATCGGATCTGGCAGGCCCTGGCCCTCAACCCCGCCGATGCGGGCAGTGCCCAAGCCATCAAGGCCCTGGTGGTGGAACCCAGCTTTGGTGCGGCAGGTTTTGCCCGGCTGGCCCCGGTGGTGGCCGAGCTGGCAGAAAACGGCGACCCCCACGCCCAAGCGGTGGTGCAGCGCTCAGCTGATGCCCTGGCGGCCATGGTGGGCGCCATCGCCCGGCGGCTGGAGCTCAGCCATCCACCCGTGTGGGCCCTAGGGGGAGCCCTGCTTCATCTCAAGCCGCTACGGGATCGCTTCGCCAGCGCCCTCGCTGCCGACTGCCCTGGTGCCCATCTGGCCAATCCGGCGGGCGATGCCTGCGATGGCGCCTTGATCCTCGCCCTGGAACTGATTAGGCCGCGTTGAGGTGTTGCTCGGCCTGGGCCGCCAGATGGGCCGCCCAGTGGTCGACCAGATCCTGCTCGGAAGCCTCCACCATCACCCGCAACAGCGGTTCGGTACCACTGGCGCGCACCAGCACCCGACCGCAGCCATCCATCGCCGCCTCGGCCGCCTCCACCGCCTGGCGCAGCGGATCGCACTGCTGCCATTGCTGGCGCCGTTGGCGATCGGGCACGGTCACATTCACCAGCGTCTGGGGATACGGCCGGAAACTGGAATCCATCCACCCCTGCAGGCTCTGGCCGCTCTGGTGCAACAGGGTGGCCACCTGCAGGGCCGTGAGCAAACCATCGCCACTCATGCCATGGCGCGCCGAAAGGATGTGCCCCGATTGCTCCCCGCCCAGGCCAGCCCCCAGCTGCTCCATCGCCTGGTGCACGTATTGGTCTCCCACGGCCGTCCGCTCGAGCACACCGCCCTTGGCCTGCCAGGCCCGCTCAAAGCCCAGATTCGACATCACGGTGGCCACAATCCGGTTGTCGGGCAGCTGGCCGGCCTCCAACAGGGCCGACCCCCACAGGTAAAGGATCTGATCGCCGTCGACCACCCGACCCTGGCCGTCCACCGCGAGCATGCGGTCGGCATCGCCATCAAAGCCAAATCCCATGCTGGCGCCCTGCTCCAGCACGCTCTGGCGGAGCAGATCGAGGTGGGTGCTGCCGCAGGCCACATTGATGCGCTCCCCGTCGGGGCTGCCGTGGAGCACGGTGAGATCGGCGCCGAGCTCCCGAAACACCGCTTCACCGCAGGCGGTGGCTGAACCCCAACACAGATCGAGCACGATCTTGCAACCGTCCAGGCGGCGGCCCTTCACGCTGGCCACCAGATCCCGTTGGTAATCGGCGAGCAGATCGGAGCGGTCGCAGATCTGGCCCGTGCCCACAAACCCCCGCTGATCACCCAGCTCGGCAGCTTTACCGCCCAGACCGGCCTCAATCGCCTGCTGCTGGGCCTGGCTGAGCTTGGCGCCAGAGGCACCAAACACCTTGATGCCGTTGTCGTGGGGGGGGTTGTGGCTGGCGGACACCATCAAGCCACCTGCAGCACCAAGGCGGCGAATCGCGCCTGGAACCGCAGGGGTGGGGCAAAGGCCGAGGTTCCACACCTCCCGCCCGGCCGCCGTCAGACCCGCACCCAGGGCGGCCACCAGCATTGGTCCGCTGCTACGCGAATCCATGCCGATCAGCACCGGGCCATCCGTGGACAACACCTGGCCGCACCAGTAGCCCACCTGCAGGGCCAGCGCCGGGGTGACCTGGCTGCCCACGCGGCCGCGGATGCCATCGGTGCCAAACCCAGCCACAGCTGGGCCCAGGGGCAAGCCCACAGGGCAGCTGGTGGGGTGGGAGGCCGAATCGGGCACCTCGGCCATGGGCGTGCAATTCAGAGCCGCCAGGCTACGCGGCGTGGTTCAGCGGGCCTCCGCACCAGCACCTCAGTCGCGCAACCTCACCGCCAACGGCGGGGCCACCAAATCCACCCCAGCAACTCCACGATCGCCCAGAGCAGCAGGGCTCCTACCACCCAGCCCGGCAGAAAGTTGAGCGGGAAATAGGGCCTGAGCAGCAGCACTCCTCCGGCCAGGGCCCAGGCCCGCAGGGTGCGCAGACGCTGCTCTGAACCCGGCAGCGTGCTCAGCCACGGCGGCAAAGGAAAGCGCTCTGCCAGAGCGGCAAGCAGGGGGAGACGCGGGAGGCGCATCAGCAAGACCCGGCCGGGATGTCCCCAGAATGCCCCGACCCCTGCGGATCTGGCCATTGGCCCGCCTCAGCCAGCTGCTGGCCATCACTTGCCTGGGCACAGGAGCAGCCCTGGTGCTGGGCCAAAGCCTGTTGCGCCTTGGCCCCAAACCCAACCCAGACACCCCCCGCTGGGCGCTCCAGAGCCTGCGCCGACTGGCGCCCGATCCGGAGCTGCGCCGCGAAGCCAGCCTGCTGTTGGCGGCCCAGGACAGTGACCATCCCGCGGCGGTGCTTCGCCACCTCAAGGGCCAGGCCTGGGGGCTGGATCCCCTGGCGGCGGTGGTGTGGAAGCGCCAGGCCCTGGCGGCCTCGGCACTGAATGATCCCAGCGCCGCCCAACTCCGCTGGCGAGCTCTGCTGCAGCGCTTTGCCCAAGCACCAGCCAGCGCCGATGCCCTCTATGCCCTGGGCCTGCACCAGCCCAGGCTCCATCAGCCCTTGCTGGAGCGCTTTGCGGCCCATCCAGCCGCCCTGGCCGCCGCCTTGACCATGGCAGAACAGGCCAGGCCCGGCAGTCCGCAGCAGCGCCAAGCAGCCGTGCACCTGGCCCGCTGGGGCGTGCGCTGGCCAGGGGCGGCGCACCAGATCGCCCGCGCCTGCCGGCAGCGCCATGGGCTCACCGCCACCCAGCGCAACCAACTAGCCACAGCCCTGGCCAGCCTGGGCCAGGCCAGCAGCGCCGAAGCTTGCCTGCAGCACCAGCCAGCCTCCCTTGCCACCAAGCTGGCGATCGCCCAAGCCCTGCTGAAGGGTTCCAGCAGCGACGAGCAAGACGGTGAACGCCAATTGCTCCAGCTGGCCCTCCAGGCCCCCCGATCCGGGGAAGCCAAGGAGGCCGTTGCCTTGCTCAGCGAAGGCGACAGTTCCTTCAGCCTGAACGCCCTCCACCAGCTGCCAGCCGCGCTGCAGGCCAGCGCCCCGGTGCAGGCGCGCCGGGCCCTGCAAAGCGGCAACAGCCAAGCCGCCCTGGCCGTGCTGCAGCGCTGGCCCAACGATCCCGCCAGCTGGGAGCTGCAGTGGCAACTGGCCCGCAAGGCGCTCCTAATGGGGCAATGGGACACCGCCGCCCGCCTCCTGGCTGGCCCCAGCCGCAGGCGCCAGGCTGAAGGATTGCCGCCTGCCCTCGCGGCCAGGCAGCAGTTCTGGCTGGGCTACGCCCGGGTGAAACAGGGGAAACTGGCCCAAGGCCAGGCCCTCTGGCGCCAGCTGCTGCGCCTACACCCGGAGGGCTATTACGGCTGGCGCGCCGCGGTGCAGCTGAACCAGGGCGATCTCCAACTCTCGCCCCGCCAGGCGCCGCCGCTACGACAGCCAAATTGGATGCCCTTGGAAAGCGGCAGCAACGCGCTGGATCGGCTGTGGCGCCTAGGCCAAGTCCAAGAAGCCTGGGAAACCTGGCGGCTGCAGCAACAGGGGCAGACGCCCCAGACAGCTGAAGGGCTGCTCCTCGAAGGCCGGCTGCGCCAAGGCGTGGGCGACACCTGGATCGGCCTGGGCCAATTGGAGCAAGCCAGCCTGCGCCTCTCGGCCCAGCAATGCCCAAGGCAACGGCTACTGGCCATGGCCCTGGCGACCCCTCGCTTCACGGGGATCTTCGAGAACGCCAGCCAGACCAGCCAGATCCCCGCCACCCTGCTGGCAGCTGTAGCCAAACAAGAATCGCGCTTCTCCCCCAGCGTGCAATCGCCCGCCGGCGCCGTGGGGCTGATGCAGCTCATGCCCGGCACCGCCAGCGAACTGGCACGCCGGCCGATGGGCGCCACCGCCCTGGAAGATCCCCGCCGCAATGCCGAACTGGGCGGGCTCTACCTGCGCCAGTTACTCCGGCACTGGCAGGGCAATCCCCTGCTGGCGATCGCCAGCTACAACGCCGGGCCCGGGGCCGTGGCCGGCTGGATCACGCCCCAGCTGCGCCTTGCTCCTGAACTGTGGGTGGAGGCGATTCCCTACGGCGAAACCCGGCTCTACGTGAAAAAGGTGCTCGGCAACCTCTGGGGTTTCCAGCAGCGGCGCCAACCCGGCTGCTAAGCCGTCACCAACAGATGGCCAACGCTGGCGCCCACCAGCACGGTGGCGCCCAAGGCCAAAGCGAGCAGCACCGGCGGCGGTGAAACCCGAATCCGGGCCAGATCAACCCGCACCAACAGCACGGTGCAGGCCAAGATCAACACATGGGTGAGCACCTGCAGGTGCAACAGGTAGAGCCCACCCACCGTGACGATCAGCAGGGTGATTACCAGGCTGACCACCCGACTGGCCGCCATCAAGCTCGAAACCTGCTGCAGCAACAGATCCGGCATCGTGCAGATCACCACCACCAACAGCGCATGCAGGCAGTCGAGTGACCAGGCCAGGCTGAGGAGACCGCTGGGTCCGCTGATGGCGGCCGGAGCATGGCCCCAGCTCAAGCCCTCGTACACCGAAATCGCCACGAGCACCAGCAGCATCGGAGCCCGCACGGGCAGCAGCACCAGGCCCAAGAGAGCTCTCACGACAGGTTCAACGCAGGACGGGCCAAAACCAGGGCAATGGCATCAAGCGGACAGCTTGGGATGCATTGCTCACACACCAGACAGCGTTGCGCATCAAATTGCAACTGCCAAGCCGGTGCCTGCAGGCTGAGGGCCCCACTGGGGCACACGCTGGAGCAGATCCCGCAATCCACGCAGCGCTGGGGATCCACCTGAATCTGGCCAGGCACCCGGTCGAGGGCCAGCCCCTGGGCTTCCAGCCAGGCCTCCGCCGCCTCCAGCTCATCGATATCGCCCGAGAGCTCCACCACCATGGTGCCGCTCTGGTTAGGGGCAATCTGGGCCCGCAGGATTTTGGCGGCGATGTCGAAATCCACCGCCAAGCGGTAAGTGATCGGCTGGTGCACCGCTTCCCGGGGGAAATGCAAGGTGAGGCGCCGTTTCACAAGAGGGGGCCAACTTGCCTCAAAAAGCTAGCAACTACTGGCAAAGTGCATGCCATGACTTCCTCTCCAAGCGGCTCCAGGCTGGGGCCCCCAGAGCGCCTGGTGCTGGGTGTGGTGGCGGCTGTGTTGGCCTTTGCCGTGTTGTGGCTGCGCGGCGGCCTGCATCCGGAAGCGCCGCTCGAGCGGCTCGCACGCCAATCCCCCGACCTCCAGGTGGCCTTGGCCAACGGCAAACCCACCCTGGTGGAGTTCTATGCCGACTGGTGTGAAGCCTGCCGGGCCATGGCCCCGGCCATGGAGACCTTGGAATCCCAACACCGGGGCCAGCTGAATGTGGTGCTGCTGAATGTGGACAATCCCCGCTGGCAACCGCAGCTCGACCAATACGCGGTGAATGGCATTCCCCAGTTGGAGCTGTTCAACGCCAAGGGGGACAACGTGGGCCGCTCCGTCGGCGCCCGCACGGCGCCTGAGCTGCAAGCCCTTGGCCAGGCCCTGCTGGCCGATGCCCCCATGCCGGCCCTCGCTGGTGTTGGCAAGGTGAGCCAACTCGAGCAAGATCCCCTGCAAAGCAGCCCATCGGCCAGCCTGAATTCCAGCCAGGCCGGTCCCCGCAGCCACGGCTGACGTCACCCCCCGTTTCCCCATGGATTCCCGCTTCCGGGTGGCCCTGATTGCCGCCACCCCCAACCCCCAGCAGTGCGTGTATGCCGGCATGCACCAGGACTACTCGGAAGGGTTTGTGGCGGCGGATCCCAGCAGCTGGCCCGATGAGGCCAAGGCCGGGGAAATCTGCGTGAAACGGCTACTGGCCGGCGAGCGAGGCCATTACGGCCCCCTGGAACATGCCCAGATCGTGCTGAATGTGGGCTGGTTTCCCCATTCGGTGATGCAGCAAGCC
>CAYFKI010000040.1:0-8813 GCA_964343525.1 uncultured Cyanobium sp. | reverse complement strand
GGCGGCTCTGGCGTTGACTCAAGGGCACCACCGCCAAAGCCGCCACCAGGGCCAGCACACCAAAACGGGGGCGGGATCGAACAAACCGTCGGGCCAAGTCGCGCAGGCTTACCGCGCCAGGCCTGCTTTTGGCGCCAAGCTTGCTGTCGGCATCAAGCAAGCCTTTGGTGCACCAAGTTTCTGGGCTGGGCCTTGGTGACACCGGTTGAGCTTGATGACAATGAATTCAGTACAAGCTTAAGAAACTTTTCCACCTTCTTCCAGCGGCATGGATCGATCCACACTCCGGCCCCGGGGGTGGCTCTCCTTGGTTTGGCCGTTTAAGGTGGAAAAGTGCAGTCTGTGCCTTGGTTTTGGCGAAGCTTCCTGATTTTGACGCAGCCAATCCATCGGCCCAATGGCAACGCTTTTGCCAATTGATCTGGCATCACCCCAGCCTGGGTTTTTGGCTGGATGTGAGCCGGATGGCCCTGGGGCAAGCCGATTTCGATGCCCTGGCGCCCCGTTTTGACCAAGCCTTTGCGGCCATGGCGGCGCTGGAGCAGGGGGCCATCGCCAATCCCGACGAGGGCCGCCAGGTGGGTCACTACTGGTTGCGGGCACCTCAACTTGCTCCCGATCCAGCCTCCCAGGCTCACATCGCTGAAGAAATCGATCGCATCGAAGCCTTTGGTTCCGCGGTGCTGCAGGGCTCCATCAAGGCTCCCTCCGGTCAGCCTTTCACCGATGTGTTGTGGATTGGCATCGGCGGTTCAGGTTTGGGCCCCTTGTTGATGATCCGGGCCCTTCAGCAGCAAGGAAAGGGTCTGCCGTTCCACTTCTTCGACAACGTCGACCCCCAGGGCTACAGCCGCACCCTCTCTGAGCTGGAAGGTCGTTTGGCCACCACCCTGGTGATTGTGGTGAGCAAGTCCGGGGGGACTCCGGAGCCCCACATCGGCATGGCCCAGGCCCGGGCCCGCCTCGAGTCCCGCGGTGGCCAGTGGATGCAGCAGGCCGTGGCTGTCACGTTGCTCGGAAGCAAGCTCGATCAACAGGCGGAACAGGAGGGCTGGTTACGCCGTTTCGACATGTTCGATTGGGTGGGCGGCCGCACCAGCATCACCAGTGCGGTGGGGCTCCTGCCCGGTGCCTTGATTGGTGCCGATCTGCGTGCCTTTCTCGACGGTGCCGCCACCATGGATGTGGCAACCCGTTGCACCGATCTGCACCAGAACCCCGCAGCCCTACTCGCTGCGGCCTGGTACGGGGCTGGCCATGGCAAGGGCCAACGCGACATGGTGGTGCTGCCCTATCGCGACCGGCTGGAGGTTTTTAGCCGCTATCTCCAGCAATTGGTCATGGAGAGTTTGGGCAAGCGATTGGATCGCGACGGCCAGGAGGTGCACCAGGGCCTGGCTGTGTATGGCAACAAAGGGTCCACCGACCAGCACGCCTATGTGCAGCAGTTGCGCGATGGGATCGACAACTTCTTTGTCACCTTCATTGAGGCCTTGGATGATCCAGCCGACATCCCAGCCATCGCCGGTGAGATGCCCGGCGATTTCCTGGATGGTTTCCTCCAGGGCACCCGCTTTGCCCTCAGTGAAGGGGGCCGCCAGAGTTTGACCATCACCCTTGAGCGTTTTGATGAACGCAGCCTGGGCGCGCTCATTGCCCTGTTCGAGCGAGCCGTGGGGCTCTATGGCGAATTGGTGAACATCAACGCCTACCACCAACCCGGGGTTGAGGCCGGCAAAAAAGCTGCCGCCCAAATTCTGGCCCTGCAACAACAGCTCGAAGCCCTATTGGCCGACGGTCAACCGCGCACCGCCGAGCAATTGCAGCAATCCGTCGGGGCTGATAGCCCGGAAGCTGTGTTCTGGATCCTGCGCCACCTCTGCGCCAACCATCGGGGTTACCAGGCGGAAGGTGACTGGGGTCAACCGGCCGCTCTGGTGTTTCGCAAGCTTGGGGCTGGCAGCTAGGGAACCAGATTCACCAACTTGCCTGGCACCACGATCACCCGGCTGGGCGGCTTGCCCTCCAACCACTTGATCGCCACGTCGCTCTCAAGGGCCAGTCGTTCCAAGGTTTCCTTGTCGGCGTTAGCCGGCACCTCCAGGCTGCCGCGCATCTTGCCCTTGATCTGAATCACCAAGGGGAGCGTGTCTCTTACCAGGGCAGCGGCGTCCACCTCGGGCCATGGCTGGCTGTGCACGCTGCCATGGCCACCCAAGGAGAGCCAGAGCTCTTCGGCGAGGTGGGGAGCGAAGGGGGCCAGCAGCAACAACAGCGTGCGAATGGCTTCCGTTGCCACGCCATCACGGGATGCTTCGAGATGCTCCGCCATGGCATTGCTGAGTTTCATCAGTTCCGACACCGCGGTATTGAACTGATAGTCGCCGTCGAGGTCTTCACTCACCGCTGCGATGGCCGTGTGAATGGCCCGCCGAAGATCCCGTTCCGGGGGAGTGGCTTCGCCGCTCTCCGAACTTGATCCCGAGGTGCTTGGGCCTTCGGCCAGGCTGATCCCGCGCTGGCGGGCCCCGTCGACTAAGCGCCAGATCCGCTGCAGAAAACGGAACTGACCTTCCACATCGGCGTCATCCCATTCGAGATCTTTTTCCGGCGGAGCCTTGAACAAAATGAACATCCGGGCCGTATCAGCGCCGTATTGATCGATCACAACGGCGGGATCGACACCGTTGTATTTGGACTTCGACATTTTTTCGAAGAAGGTTTCCAGTCGATCGCCGGTGATCGGATCCTTGGGGTCGCTGGGATCGCCCACATCAGCCGGGGCAATGTATTTGCCGGTCTTGGGATTCTTGTAGGTCACCCCCTGCACCATGCCCTGGGTCAAGAGACGCTGGAAGGGTTCATCGAATCCCAACAGGCCACGATCCCGGAGCGCTTTGGTGAAAAAGCGGGCATACAGGAGATGGAGAATGGCGTGCTCAATCCCGCCCACGTATTGATCCACCGGTAGCCAACGGTCCACCGCCTCGCGGCTAAAGGGCAGGGCCGTATTGCCAGCATCGCTGTAACGAAGGAAATACCAACTCGAACACATGAAGGTGTCCATCGTGTCGGTTTCGCGGCGTGCTTGTTTGCCGCAGCACGGGCAATCCACCGCCACCCACGATTCCAGCTGGGCCAGGGGCGATGCGCCTTTGCCGCTGAAGGCCACATCCCGGGGCAGTTCCACGGGCAACTGCTCAGCTGGGACGGGAACGACCCCGCAGTCGTCGCAGTGGATCACCGGAATCGGGCAGCCCCAATAGCGCTGCCTGGAGATCAGCCAGTCGCGCAGTCGGTATTGCACGGTGCTCTGCCCCCAGCCTTCCTTTTCAGCCGCCGCCGCAATGACAGCTTTGGCTTCGCTGCTGCGCAGCCCATCAAACCGGCCGGAGTGGATCAACACGCCGGCTTCGGTCCAGGCTTCGCCCTGATAAGCCAGTTCATCACTGCCTTCAGGGATCACCACCTGGCGAATTGGCAGTTCGTATTGGCGGGCAAACAACCAATCCCGCTGGTCATGGGCTGGCACACCCATCACGGCGCCCGTGCCGTAATCCGCCAGCACGTAATCGGCGATCCAGATGGGGATCAACTCGCCCGTGGCTGGGTTTCGCACCTGGGTTCCCAGGGGCACTCCCCGCTTGGGCCGATCCTCGGCGGTGCGTTCCTGTTCGCTCTGGCGGCTCACCAGATCACAGAAGGCTTCCACCGCCAGTTGCTGATCCGCCGTGGTGAGTGCGCTCACCAGGGGATGCTCGGGGGCCAGCACCACGTAGGTGGCTCCACAGATGGTGTCAGGACGGGTGGTGAACACGGTGATCACCTCCTCGCTGGCAACGCCTTCGGCTTCAACCAGTGAGAACCGAAGCTGGGCTCCGGTGGAGCGGCCTATCCAGTTGGCCTGCATCGTGCGCACGCGCTCAGGCCAGCCGGTCAGCTTGGGCAGGTCATCCAGCAGGGCATCGGCATAGGCCGTGATCTTGAGGAACCATTGGCGCAACTTGCGCTTTTCCACCAGGGCCCCGGAACGCCAGGAACGGCCATCGCCATCCACCTGCTCGTTGGCAAGCACGGTTTGATCAATCGGGTCCCAGTTGACCGTGGCATCGCTCTGGTAGGCGAGGCCCGCCTCGAGAAATTGCAGAAAGAGCCATTGGGTCCAGCGGTAGTAGTCGCTGTGGCAG
The DNA here is from genome assembly GCA_964343525.1 of uncultured Cyanobium sp. GTDB lineage: Bacteria > Cyanobacteriota > Cyanobacteriia > PCC-6307 > Cyanobiaceae > Cyanobium_A. Next base: position 4,626 of record CAYFKI010000040.1, on the reverse strand, counting down.
GTCGCTACTTCCCTGTCCCAATCGATCGAAAGGCCCAGCCGCTTCAGCTGGCTGCGCATCGAAGCGATGTTCTGGTCGGTCCAGGCGCCGGGATCCACCCCCCGTTCAATCGCCGCGTTCTCAGCCGGTAAGCCAAAGGCATCCCATCCCATCGGATGGAGCACTTGCTTGCCGCGCATGCGGGCAACCCTGGCAATCACATCGGTGATCACGTAGTTGCGCACATGGCCCATGTGCAGGTTCCCCGAGGGATAGGGAAACATCGAGAGGGCGTAATAGGTGTCCGCTCCTCCCCCCGATGGCTTGGGTTCTGGCGTGCGATGGGATTGCTGCTGGTCCCAATGCTCCTGCCAGCGCTGTTCGAGCGCTTGGGGTTGGTAGCGGGATGGTTCGCTCACGGGTGCGTTGCTCACAGCAGGCTCAAGATCGGCCGGCCCTCGCAATCAGGCCACGCCGCAGGCGTTGATCGTGCCATAGGGGGGCCTGGGGCTAAGGCAGGGCCCGGATCAAGCTGGCACTGGCCCGGTGAATCAGGATCAGGGGCGAGCCATCACCAGTGTTGAGGGCGAGGTAATCGGCGTCTTGCCATTGGATCCGGCCCTCCAGCTGCTGTCCCCCGATCACCTGAATCACCACCGGCACCTTCTGGCGGATCAAATCTTGGATATGGCGCGTGCTGGGTTGGTCCGTATCGAGGCTGGAAGGGCGGCGCTCGAAAAAGCTCTGCATAGGATTCAGCCACTGCGTCCCATGGCCCCATCGTGCTCCAGTTCAGCAAATACCAAGGCCTGGGCAATGATTTTCTGATGTTGGATGGCCGCGATGCGGTCAGCAGCGACTTTTGCTTCGATCTCACCCCTGAGCGCATCCAACGCTTGTGTGATCGACGCTTTGGTGTGGGAGGCGATGGGGTGATCCTGGCCCTGCCACCCCGCGAGGGAGGCGAATTGCGGATGCGGATTTTCAATGCCGACGGCACCGAGCCGGAGATGTGTGGCAATGGCATTCGTTGTTTGGCCCGGTTCCTGGCCGATAGCGATGGCGACCTGCCTGGGCGTCAATGGTCGATCGAAACCCTCGCCGGTTTGATCGTTCCCCAACTCGAAGAGGGCGGCACCATTCGCGTGGATATGGGGGTCCCGTTGCTGGATCCGGAGGCCGTGCCCACCACCTTGGCCGTCGGTCCAGCGGGATTACCCCAGGGGGAGCTGGAGGTGGCCGGCACCCGCTTGGCAGTTGCCGCCGCTGGCATGGGTAATCCCCATGTGGTGATTCCTGTGCCGGATGTGGAGGCGGTGGATTTGGACCGCCTTGGAGCTGCCCTGGAGGTGCATCCGGCCTTCCCCGCCAAGACCAACGTGCACTTTGTTCAGGCGTTGTCCCCCACCCACCTGGTGATGCGGGTTTGGGAGCGGGGGGCGGGACCCACCCTGGCCTGTGGCACCGGAGCCTGCGCCACCTTGGTGGTGTGCCATTGCCTGGGTCTGGCTGAGCGCCGTGCCCGCCTCGACCTGCCGGGAGGCCCCCTGGAGATTGCCTGGGATAGCTCCACAGGCCATTTGTTCATGACGGGTCCCGCTGAGGCTGTGTTTGATGGGGTGATCACCCCAGATCTGTGGGGCGCCGACCCCATCGACGTTCCGGAGCAGAGCCCTGCCGGCGATTTGCCCTTGGTGCCGGAGGCCGTAGCGGGGGAAGGCAAGGCCACGATCGATTGCGCCACGGCGTGCACCAAGGGATGCCAGAGGCCTGAGGCCTGCCCCTCTGCGGAGGCACGGGCCAGGGTGGAGGCCCTGCTGAACAGCAGCTCCCTCGACGATTTGGTCACGCTGGCCACCAATTCCCTGGAGGCCCGCACCCGGGCGCGGTTTCAAACCAACCCCGACCTCGGTAGCTAAGCGGTGGTGGACTCCCCCGTCTACCTCGATGCCTGTGCCACGACCCCGGTGGCGCCTGAGGTGCTCGAAACCATGGCGGCCGTTCAGGCCGAAGCCTGGGCCAACCCCTCCAGCCTGCATGGGTTTGGATTGGCGGCGGCCGATCGGCTGGAACGCTCGCGCCAGCGCATGGCCGAAATCCTGGGCTGCTCCGCCAGCCAGGTGTTGTTCACCTCCGGTGGAACCGAGTCGATTCATACGGCCCTCTTTGGGGTAACAGGCGAAGACCCCCCTGGCCGCTTACTGATCTCCTCGGTGGAGCACCCCGCCACGGTGGCGGCGGCCCTGCAACTCCAACAACGGGGATGGCAGGTGGAGCGCGTGCCCGTGAATCATCTCGGTGTCGTCGATTTGGAGGCGCTCAAGGCGCTGTTGCAGCCCCCCACCCGGTTGGTTTCCTTGATTTGGGGCCAGAGCGAGGTGGGAACCCTGCAGCCGATGGCCGAAATCGGCCAGCTCTGCCGTCAGGCGGGCGTGCTGCTGCACGTGGATGCGGTTCAAGTGGTGGGCCACCACGGCGTCGATTTCAATGCCCTCCCGATTGATTTGCTCAGTTTTGCCTCCCACAAGCTTCAGGGGCCCAGGGGCATTGGCGCCCTCCTCGTGCGCAGCGACCTCCAGCTCAAGCCCTTCATTGGCGGCGGTGGACAGGAATCGGGTCGCCGCGGCGGTACGGAACCGGTGGCTTTGGTGGCTGGCTTTGCCCGCGCCCTCGACCTCTGCCACAGCCGTTTGCTGGCCCATGGCGGCACCGATCCGATCCAGGGGCTCCGTGATCAGCTGCTGGAGCGGATCCTTGCCATGCCGGGGGTGGCGTTGACGGGTCCCGATCCGCGCGATCCGCAGGCCCCCGGGCGACTTCCCCATCACCTGAGTGTGCTGATGGCCTCACCTGGTGGCAAACCGTTGTCGGGGCGTCGTTTGGTGCAAACCATCTGGCAGCAGGGATACGCCGTCAGCAGTGGTTCGGCCTGCAGCAGTGGCCGTGGTGCCAATCCCTGGGGGCTGGCTCCGAGCCCGATCCTGCAAGCCATGGGCTATGCCGACCCCGTGGCGGCCAGTGGCCTACGGATCAGCCTCGGCCCTTGGCTCAGCCCCCACGACCTTGAGGGCGTGCCCGCCGCCGTGGAGCGGGGCCGGCAACGGGTGATCGCCGGGGAGCCCGTGGGCTAATCCCGCCAGCTGTCTAGGGTCGGCAGATCTGCCACGGGTTGATGCTTCCAGCCGATTTGCGCGCAGCTGAGGCCCAGGCGCTGGAAGCGCTGGCGGCAGCCCTCGCTGCAGATCCCAAGGGCCGCTGGACCGTGGACTGGCGCTTCGAGGGCTTGCGACTGCTTCCCGTTGTGCTCCGCCTCAGTGAGCAGCTGCAAGATCTGCTGGCCAAAAACCAGGGCACCCAGGAGGCATCGCTCAAGGTCTTGTTCCCCGATGCCGGAGCCTGTGCCCTCGCGAAACGCGACGCACCCGAGCTAGCCCCCTTGTTCTCCGACTTTCGCGCCCATCGGCGGGTGCAATCGGATGGCCCAAGCCGTGGCTTGCTGCTGGCGATTGGGCCCTCCCAAGCCGATTACGACGACTTCGAATCCGTGTGCGATCAACACCTGGGTGCGGTGGTGGTGGTGAATGGGGCCCTGGAGGATGCGGCGGTGGGTATCGGCAGCGTGGCCAGGCAGCGTCGTCGTGGTTTTCTCTCGCTTTGGCAAGCCGCCTACAGCCTGATTCCCCTCGATGGCAGTGCCTTGCGCCGCTCCTATCCCGGGCCCTGGGAGCTCTACCGCCAAGATCCGGACGGCTATCGCCTGGCGGAAAGCTTTGAGCAAAAACCGGATGCGGAGCAACAGGCCCTGGCCCTGGCGGGCGAAGGCGGCTTGGGTGTGGGCGCCAATCTCAAGATGGTGGATGCCTTCATCGAGGGTCTGCGCAGCTGATCTCTAGCCCCTGGAGGGGCCTGGCCAGGCTCCGTAAACTGCGCCAAACGCAACCAGCCCATGGCCGCCGAGAGCACCGATCTGACCACAGGGCCCAAACGCTCCTGGAGCTGGGTGGACCTGGGTGCAGCAACTGCCGTGGTGCTGGCTGCTGGTGGCGTGATCTGGAGCCCCAAGCTGAGCACGGCCGTCGCCAAAGCCACCGGCGCCCTCACACCCGTGACCGTGAGCGTGGACCTGCGTGGGGTCCCCGTGGCCAACCCATCGGCCCTCATCGCTGAGGCCAGGAAGGAGGGCAAGGTGGCGATCGTGATTCGCAACCAACCCCATGGATCGGTGGCGATCAAACAAGTGATTCCACTGCCGCGCATGCTCACCGCCGTTCAACCGAATGGAACGGTCGTGAGTGCCCTGGATCCGAATCAGACCTATCTCGCCAGCCTGGATGCCCGGTTTGTGTTGGAGGGTCAGGGTCGCAAGAGCGGAGGTGGGGTGGTGTTTGGCAACCAAAACCTCAAGATCGGCACCCCGGTTGAGATCGAGGGCAACAACTACCGCATCACCGGTACGGTGACCGACCTCCAGATCAATCCCCGCTGAGATGGCCGTGGTGCCGCGTTCCGGGCTGTCCTTGCTGCCGTTTCTCGGCCTTGCCCTGCTGAGTCCTGCGGTCCTCGGCCAGGCCGCTGGGTTTGCCCAGGGAACCGCCTTGGCGCAGGGAACCGTCTTGGCCCAGGGCACCCCACTGCCCCAGCTGGCGG
>CAYFKI010000039.1:0-8820 GCA_964343525.1 uncultured Cyanobium sp. | reverse complement strand
CTCCTGGGACTGGGGCTGCGGCTGGGACAGAGGGTGGGACTGCGGCTGGGACTGCTGCTGGGGCCTGGACGAATGGCTGCGGGGTTGGTTGCGCCTCGGGGGTTGGTTGGTTGAGGCGTGCCGTCAACCGCTCAATGGCGCGATCCTCCGCTTCTTCGGCCGTTGCGCCCTCTCCGAGGGCACTGGCGAGGATCTGGCCGTTGCTGAGAGCCCGCGCCTGCACCACGCGCTTGCCTGGCTCGGCATGCACCAGTTGGCACTCCAGGTCCATGGCGGGCTGGCTCGCGGCGACGACTCGCTTTCTAGAGTGCCGCCTAGTCGACTCCGCTGCAGCACATTGGAAGCGGAGTCGATTGATTCACTCTCACCCCTGTTGCAGCAGGCTGACCAATGGGGGGAAGTGCTGCTGCTGCTGCCGCTCTTGGTGGCCCTAGAGGCAGTTCTTTCGGCCGACAATGCCATTGCCCTGGCCGCCATTGCTCGCCAGCTAGGTGATCCGCAGCGCCAGCGTCAGGCTCTCAACCTCGGTCTGCTGCTGGCTTTGGTGTTTCGGTTGGGCCTGATTGTGGCGGCCCGCTGGGTGTTGAATTTTTGGCCCCTGCAGCTCCTGGCGGCCGGGTATTTGTTCTGGCTGTGTGGGTCCCACCTGCTGCAGGTGTGGAAGCCCCAGGCCGATGACCCTGATCCAGAGCCATCGGCCCACGAGCCTTTGTTGGCAGCGGCCAACATCTCAGGAAACGGCTCAGGAGCCGCCTCAGGAGACGCCTCAGAAAACGCCTCAGCAACCGCTTCAGACACCATCTCCGACACCAACGCACCCGGTTGGAGCCTGCCCGGCCAGGGCCTGTCTTCGATGGTGGTCACCCTGGCGTTGACCGATCTGGCCTTCTCCCTCGACAGCGTGGCCGCGGCCGTCGCGGTCACCGACAGGCTGCTGTTGGTGATGGCAGGGGGCGTGATTGGCGTGGTGGCCCTGCGGCTGACGGCCGAGTTGTTCATCCGCTGGTTGGAGGAGTTTCGCCATCTGGAAACAGCGGGATACCTAGCGGTGGGCTTTGTGGGCGTTCGCCTGCTGCTGCGCCTGGGCTTCCCAGATCTGGATCCCCCTGAGTGGCTGTTGCTGCTTGTGGTGAGTGGGCTGTTTGCTTGGGGCTTCTCTGCCAGAGCTGATGCGGATTGAGTTGCGCCAGATCGGCAACGACCGCCTGCTGACGGCCCTGGAGGTGGAGACCCTGGCGGAGGTGCCCCAGCCCGGTCGCTGGCTCACGGTGGAAGATCAGAGCTTTCTGGTGTTGCAACGGCGCCACCGCTACCAGTTGCGTGGTGGTCGTTACCAACTGGCCACCGTGGCCCTGCAGGTGAAGGTTCAGGCGCAGCCAGCCGATGCCCGCTGGTGGCGCAACCAGTGGGTGATTGGTGATCCCCAGTGCCGCTTCAACGCCCGAAGCCCCTTATTGCGTTGTGCCGTGTGGCCGGATGGTCCCTGTGAGCGTTGCTCCCACTTTGAGAGCGATGCCGCTGGGGCGTGATGGTGGAGGAGCCTGATGGAGTGGATTGAGGCCCACCTGCTGCGGGGCCACGGGGTGGCGTCCGGGCAGTCGGAAAGCTCGCCCTACCCCGGCGGCACGATTGCCTTGCAACGGCCTTCTTTCGCCAGGCTTGGCCTGGATCTGGGCGACTGCTTTGCCGGCACCCTCAACCTTTCGGTGGCACCCTTGGAGTGGCGGCTGGAGGATCCCGATCACCGCTTTGAGCGGCTCCGCTGGACTGCTCTGCATCCGCCGGAAACCTTCTGCTTTTGGCGCATCCAGGTGAAACGGTTGGCCCCTGGGGATGGGCCAGCCTCCCCGGTTGAAGGATCCCTATCCCCAGCAGCGGTGGCTGGATGGATTTATTGGCCCGACCCCAGCACCAAGCGGCGCCACTTTCAGCCGCCCCAGGTGGTGGAAGTATTGGCGCCACCGCTTGGGGCCGTGACCCCTGGGGAGCGTTTTGCCCTGGGTGTGGATCCCCGGCGGATCACCTGCATCGATGGGGTGCGGTTGCGGTCGCGGCTGCTGGAGTTCTTCAAATTCCGGGTCTTGGCGGCCCAGGCCGAATTCTTTGCCGATTGGCGCAGCGCTTCGGACGCGTCGATTGATCCCCAACGTCTGCGTCAATGGTTGACCGTGCAATGGCCAGAAGCCTTGGCCTTGGCGGATACCGATCTGCTGGCCACCTGCCAGAAGGCCTGGGAGCTCTACGGCCCGTAGGGTGGATTCTTCTGAGTCCCCCAGCGATTACCCAAGCCGCTCCTGCCTTTGCATCCCTCGGCTTGGGTGAGCCGATCCTCAAGGCTGTTGCCGAGAAGGGCTACAGCCAGCCATCACCGATCCAGGGCCAGTGCATCCCGGCGGTGCTCGAGGGCCACGATGTGATGGCTGCCGCCCAGACGGGCACGGGAAAGACAGCCGGCTTCACCCTGCCGATGTTGGAGCGGTTACGCCACGGCCCCCATGCCCGGGCAGGCCTTGTGCGCGCCCTGATCCTCACTCCCACCCGGGAGCTGGCGGCCCAGGTGGCTGAGAACGTGCGGGCCTACGGCCGCTACCTCGATCTGCGTAGCGACGTGGTGTTTGGGGGGGTAAAAATCAATCCCCAGATCAGCCGGTTGCAGCGCGGTGCCGACATTTTGGTGGCCACGCCCGGTCGCCTGATGGATCTGCATCAGCAGAGGGCCCTGCGCCTGGATCGGGTGGAGATCCTGGTGCTCGATGAAGCCGATCGGATGCTGGATATGGGCTTCATTCGCGACATCCAGAAAATCCTGGCCCTCCTGCCACCGAAGCGCCAAAACCTCTTGTTCTCGGCCACCTTTTCGGGGGAGATCCGCCGCCTGGCCACCGGCCTGTTGCACCAGCCCGTGCAATTGCAGGCCACCCCCGCCAACCGCACGGCCACCACGGTGGAGCACCTGCTGCACCCCTGCGACATGGACCGCAAGGGGGAATTGCTCAGCCATTTGATTCGCTCCAACGGCTGGCAGCAGGTGCTGGTGTTTGCGCGCACCAAGCACGGTGCCAACCGGATGGCGGAGCGTCTCACCCAGGAGGGCATGGGGGCGGCCGCGATCCACGGCAACAAGAGCCAGGGGGCCCGCACCCGCGCCTTGGCCGAGTTCAAAAGTGGGGCCTTGCGCGTGCTGGTGGCCACCGACCTGGCGGCCCGGGGCATCGACATCCACCAACTGCCCCACGTGATCAACCTCGATCTCCCGAACCAGGCGGAGGACTATGTGCATCGCATCGGCCGCACCGGCCGGGCTGGCCACAACGGCCACGCGATTTCCCTGGTGGCCGCCGAGGAATGCGAACTCCTGCGGGCGATCGAGCGTTTGATCGGTAACCCCCTGCCCCGTGAGGAGGTGCCTGGCTTTGAACCCAAGGTGCTCAAGGCCCCGCCCCTCGATCTCAGTGGCGGCCGCGGCAAGGGGCGCCGTCCTCCCAGTCGAGGCGGCCATGGCGGTTCGGGTCAGGCCCGCCCAGCGCGCCCCAGTCGCCGAGCCGGGGGTGGGCGCTGAAAGCTTGCGGTCGTCAGTGGGCCGTTGGCATCGGAGCGCGCAAACGGCAGCAACGATCACATTCGCGGGCCGGTTCGTGGGCTGAGATAGGGCGCATCTTCAACGCCTCCATGCCCTACGAGCCCGGTTCACCCCAGTGTCGTGTGTTGATCGACTGCAAGAACCAGATCGAGTCGATGCTGCTCACCCTGGAGCGCATCGATAACAGCCAGCACATTCGCGATCAGCTGGTTTCTGTGCACAACCAACTCGAAGGGTTGCATGCCCTGCACCGCAAAGTGCCCGTGGGCTGTCCTGTTTAGCGCTTTTCGATCGTGCGCTTTTCAATCGTGCGGGGGTGGAGAAAGCCATTGCAGCAGGCATAGGCGCTCGCCAACGTGGCTACCCAGCGCTTGTGTTGGGGCCGTTCCTGATGGCTCACCACATAGCGCCCTGAGGTTTCGCGGTAAATCTGGCAACCGTTACCGGCTTCACCGACGAACGAAAGACCAACGAAGGAGAGATCGTGACCCATGACTCCGATGTCAACGCTCCTTTCTCTCTAGCCACAGGGTTTTGGTTTCCACAAGTGAGCAATTGCTCACAACACAGAACGTAAGACGTTGGGTGAAGTCCTATGAACGCTGTTCCGATTTGCTTCCAATTTCAATCACCAAACTTGGCTCCTTGTTGGATCCCCAGCTGTTGAATCAGGGCTTGTCCGCTGGCGGCTGCCTTGCCTTCGAGTTGGGCGGAGCGGATCAACACTGGGCATCCGCCCGTGCCCACAATCAGACCCTGACCGGCCTCTACGGCCAAAAGGGTTCCTGGACTCGGGGTGTCCGGTAGGCCCCATCGTTCAGCCAGGGGTTTCACCGCGTCGCTCAACTCCTCAGCGAGGCGAGGAATCAGGGGCTCCGTGGCCAGCAGCTTGAGCCGTTTCCCCTGCCAGAGCGTGTAAGCGCCTGGGTAGAGCCCCATCACGCGGCGGTGCAGGCTGAGGCCAGGCTGCGACCAATCGAGCAGGTAATCGCCTTTGCCCAATTGCCGGGCGTAGGTCATGCCCTCGGCGCTTTGGGGCTTCAGTCCCAGCCGATCCCAGCGCTCGCTTTGAGGTCCCGCGCCAGCCTGCGCAATCAGGGGCATCGCCTCCACCAGCAAGTCGGCGGTGAGGTGGGCGAGCTTGGCAGCCAGCTGCTCGGCGTTATCGAGCAGGCCGATGGGGATCCGCCGCTCCAGCAGCACCGGACCGGTATCAAGCCCCACCTCCATGGCCATGATCCCCACGCCCGTTTCCGCATCCCCCTCCAACAGGCTCCACTGGATTGGGCCAGCCCCGCGCCACCGCGGCAACAGGGAGCCATGGCCGTTCCAGCAGCCCAGGGGAGGCTGCTCCAGCACTTCTGGAGGCAAGATCTGGCCAAAGGCCACCACCACCGAGCTGTCGGCTCCGAGGGCCGCGAGTTGCTGCTGGGTGGCGGCATCGCTGCGGATGCGCTCCGGTGTGAAAACAGGCAAGCCCAGCGCGAGGGCCCGGGCTTTCACCGGCGATGGCACCAGTTCCTTGCCCCGTCCCCGGCGCCGGTCCGGTTGGCTCACCACCCCCACCAACTGATGGCCTGCTGCCACGAGGGCATCGAGGCTGGGCACCGCATAGCTGGGGGTGCCCCAGAACAGAATCTTCATGGCGTGGAAGTCACCCGTGGCTGGAGGGACAGCCCTCAGGCTTCCCCGGTGATCGACAAGCCATCCACCCATACCGATGGGCACACCCCATCGGGCGTGATTTTGGCGTCGCCCTCAAAACCCACCAACCCCTTGAGCAGGGTGCGGATATCGCCGGCCACGGTGGCCGCTTCAATCGATCGCCGCTCGCCGTTCTGGATCAGCCAGCCATCAAAGGGCAGGGAGAAGGCCCCCTGGCTGGCCTTCACACCGGCATGCAGGGCCGAGAGCGAATCGATCACCACCAAGGGCCCTGGGTGGCGGTTTTGATCCAGGCCGCTTTGGGCTCCTGGTGCCCCGGGTGTGGGGCCGATTTCAAACCAGTCGGGTCCCACGGACACCTTGGCCCCGAGGCCCGCGTGGCCCGTGGGCGCCACGCCAAAAGCCCGGGCGGTGGCCTCGGAATGGAGGAAGTTTTTAATCACCCCGCCTTCCACCAGCGCCAGGCGTTGGGTGGGGGTGCCTTCGCCATCAAAAGCGGCGGCTCCGATGTTGCCGGGGTGGAGGCCGTTGTCGTGGATGGAGAGGAAGGGGCAGGCCAGCTGCTCACCAATCGATTCCTTGCTGCTCAGGCTGACGCCATCCAGGATCGAGCGGGCATTGAACAGGCTGCTGAAGGCGCCGATCAGATCAAGAAAGGCCTCCGGGCTGAACACGCAGGGGTAGTGGCCGGTGGCGATGGGGGCGTAGTCGAGGTGGGAGATCGTGCGCTCGGCAGCCTCGTTGATGCACCCCGTGATGTCGAGGTCTTTGGCGCCGTAGGCCAGGCGCATGGCTCCGGCACTGCGGGGTTTGCGGCCCGTTTCCTCAGCCCGCGCATAGAGATACACGCTGGCCGTGCTCATCTCCTGATGGCGGCAAGCCCCTTCGCTGTTGAGATAGAGGCGCTGGCTGTGGCGTTGGGCTAGGCCGTTGTAGGGCACGGTGCCGATCGCGGGGTGGCGATCCAGGAGTTCCTGTTCGGCCTGCTTCAAGGTGGTGAGCAAATCCAGGATCGATTCAGCCGGTTGAATCGGCTGGTCAAGCTCCGCCAGGGGCGCTGTGGCGAGGGGGGAGAAGGCGGGGGTGTCGTCGGGATTGCCAAAGCTGCTGGCCTCGTGGGCTCCCGCCAGAGCCTGGGCCAGACCTTCGCTCGAGAGGTCGGACGTGCTGGTGATGCCCACCAGTCCCGCGTCGTTCCACACCCGCACGGTGATGGCGCTGCGCTGGGCACCTTTCATTTGTTTGGCTTCGCCCCGATCCACCTGCACGGAGGTGTCGGTGCTGGTGGAGGCACCCAGGTCCCAGCGACTGATTCCCGCCTGGTGGGCATCGTGCTGCAGTTGTTCGCCCAGCCGGGCCAGATCGAGGGCCATCGTCAGCGGCCCCCCACGGTGATCGAATCCACCTTGATGTGGGGTTGGCCCACGGTCACGTTGATGCTGCCACTCACCGAGCCGCAAAACCCTGCCGCCAGTTCGAGATCGTTGGCGCACATCGAGATGCGCGGCATGACCTCTTTGGCTTCGCCGATCAGGGTGGCCCCCTTCACCGGTTTGGTGAGCTGGCCGTTTTCAATCAGGTAGCCCTCTTCCACCGCAAAGTTGAACTGGCCCGTGGGTCCCACGCTGCCGCCGCCCATCGATTTGCAGTAGAGGCCCTTCTCCACCGAAGCGATGAGCTGCTCGGGGGTGTGGGGGCCGGCGGCAATGAAGGTGTTGCGCATGCGGCTGGCGGCGGCAAAGGAATGGCCTTGGCGCCGGCCGCTGCCGGTGCGGGCATGGCCGGTGCGCAGTTCTCCGGCCCGATCGCTGAGGAAGCGTTTCAGCACTCCGTTCTCAATCAATACCGTGCGTTGGGGCTCCATGCCTTCGTCATCCATCGAGAGGGAGCCAAAGGCACCATCGCTGAGGCCTTCGTCGATGGCCGTAACGGCTTCATGGGCAATCGGCTGGCCCACCTTGTCGGCAAAGGGGGTGGTGCCCCGTTCCACCTGGGTGGTTTCCAGCAGGTGACCGCAAGCTTCGTGGAAGATCACACCGCCAAAGCGGTTGGCCAGCACGGCCGGCATCTGGCCCGCTTCCACGTAGTCGGCGTAGAGCATGGTGGCGGCGCTGGAGCACACGTCCTGGGCGGAGGCGTCAGCATCCCATTCGCGCAGGTCATCGGGGCGACCGGAGGTGCCATAGCGCCGGCCCAGGCCCGAGCGATGCTCCCCATCGGCGGCCAACACGGTGAGCCCCACCGATTGGTGCAGGCGGATGTCGCGGGCGAAGGTGCCATCACTGGCGGCCACGAGCACCTCCTGCCAATCCCTGGAGTAGCTGCCCCGGCGCGATTGCAGGTGCTTGCCGTGGACGTTGAGTCGGTCGGTGCCGACCAGCAAGGTGCCGGTGGCCTCCTGCAGGTTGGGGCAGCGCTGCAGCCAGTCGTTTTTGTTGTGGCCAAAGTCGCTGAGGGCCTTGAGTCCCTCGAAGGAGCCGCCGCCCAAAGGGCTGGGGGCCAGGCCGAGCATTCCCAGGGCCTGCTCGAGGGCCAGTCGCAACCCCGATGGGCTCAGGTCATTGGTGCTGACAAAGCCATCACGCTGGCCCCGGAACACCCGAATCCCAGCACCCATGCCAAAGGCTGGGCTCACACTGGTGATGGTGTCCTGTTCGGCGAGGACGCCGATGTGGTTGGTGCGCTCCAGGAACACCTCCACCAGGTCGGCGCCGGCGGAACGGCCGCAGGCCAGCAGACTTTCCAGCCGCTCACTCCAGGTGGTGTCAAACCCACCGGACAAACCAGAAGACAGCACCGGAGATCAGCGGATGGCTGGTTGGAATTTGTCGCTGCGGATGGGTGCCATCAGGAACAGCTTGGCCATCTCAGCGGCATTGGCGGCCCAATAGGGCAGCTTGCGCAGGGCCTTGATCGGGGCCGGGGCGCTGGAGCTGTCGGCTTGCGCCAGTTTGTCGTTGTTGGTGACCAGCCGTTCCAACCGCTTGTAGAACTTGGGATGGTCCACATTCAGCACGACCGGGAACACCCGTGCTGAGGTTTCGTTGGTTTTGGCGATCACGAGTTTGTCGTACTCGCGCGCATCGAGTCCGAGGGCGCCATAGAACTCTTTGCGGGCTACGTCGCGCACATACATGGTGGCGAAGACGGCCAGCAGGAAGAACCGGCACCAGAGGCGGGCCCGGAACCCACGCACCGTGTCGGGTTTCGTCTTGGCACCAGTTCTCGAAGAAGTTGAAGATCGGGAAGATCTTGCTTTCGGGGTGCTGCTCGAGGTGGCGGTAGATGGCGATGTAACGCCAGTAGCCGATTTTTTCGGACAGGTAGGTGGCGTAGAAAATGAACTTGGGCTTGAAGAAGGTGTAGGCCTTGTTAGCCGTAAGGAAGCCCAGATCCAGCTGCAGGCCGAAATCACTCATGGCCTTGTTGAGGAAGCCGGCATGGCGGGCTTCATCGCGGGCCATGTGGGCGAAGCACTCGGCCAGCAGCGGGTTCTTCTCCTTGATGCGGCGGCTCAGCTCCTTGTAGAGCAGGAAACCGGAGAACTCGGAGGTGCAGCTCTGCTCGAGGAACTC
>CAYFKI010000038.1:0-8864 GCA_964343525.1 uncultured Cyanobium sp. | reverse complement strand
CTCGATGGCTCGGCCCTTCCCTGGGTGGAGGCCATCGCTGAGGCTGGCCTGGCGCCCGTGTCCGGGGCTGTGGTGAGCCCCGTGCTGGAGGCGCCCATCACCCTGCAGCAGGGATCCAGTTTTGTGACGGCCCTGCCCGCCGATTCCCTGCACGTGGGGGCGGCGATTGAATTTGGCGACAAGGCCATCGGCCGCCAGCTGTTTTCCCTGGCGCTCACGCCCGAGACCTTCGTGGAGCAGATTGCCCCGGCTCGCACCTTTGGTTTGCGCTCCCAGGTCGATCAGCTGCGGGCTGCGGGGTTGATTCAGGGCGGCGGCCTCGACAACGCCCTGGTCTGTGATGGTGATCGCTGGCTCAATCCCCCCCTGCGTTTTAGCGATGAACCGGTGCGCCATAAAATCCTCGACATGATCGGCGACCTGGCCCTCCTTGGCTTGCCTCGAGCCCAGGTGTTTGCCTATCGCGGCTCCCATGGGCTTCACACCGCCCTGGCTGCCGCTCTGGCTGGTTTGCCCAGCTCCACCTCCGGTTGCCTCGCTTGACTGACGCGTTCACTGCTCCGCTGCTTGATTCCAGCCAGGTTGTGCTGTCGTCGGAGCAGATCCAGGGTCTGTTGCCCCATCGCTATCCCTTTGCCCTGGTGGATCGCGTGATTGCCCATGAGCCCGGTAAGCGCGCGGTGGCCATTAAGAACATCACCGTCAACGAGCCCCAGTTTCAGGGCCATTTCCCTGGCCGCCCCCTGATGCCTGGCGTGCTGATTGTGGAGGCCATGGCCCAGGTGGGGGGCTTGATCGTGACCCAGATGCCGGATCTGCCCAAGGGGCTGTTCGTGTTTGCCGGTATTGATGGCGTGCGCTTCCGCAGGCCCGTGGTGCCCGGCGACCAGTTGCTGATCACCTGTGAGTTGCTCAGCCTGAAGCGTCAGCGCTTTGGCAAGGTGAAGGGCGAGGCCACCGTCGACGGACAGCTGGCCTGCTCCGGTGAGCTGATGTTCTCGCTGGTGGATTGAGGGCCATGGAGAGCATCAACGCCACATCCATCCATCCCACTGCGGTGGTTGATCCTGCGGCCCAGTTGGGCGAGGGGGTTCAGGTGGGCCCCTTTGCGGTGATCGGCCCGGAGGTGGTCATCGGCGATGGCTGCCGCATTGGCCCCCACGTGGTGCTGGATGGCCGGGTCCGCCTCGGCCGTCGCAACCGCATTTTCCCAGGGGCCTGCATCGGCCTGGAACCGCAAGATCTGAAATACACCGGTGATCCCACCGCCGTGGTGATCGGTGATGACAACACCATTCGCGAATGCGTCACCATCAACCGCGCCACCAAGGACGACCAAGAAACCCGTCTGGGCAGTGGCAATTTGTTGATGGCCTACAGCCATCTCGGCCACAACTGTGCGTTGGGTGATCGGATTGTGATCGCCAATGGGGTGGCGGTGGCAGGCCACGTGGTGATCGGCGACCGTGCCGTGATCGGTGGTGTGCTCGGCATCCACCAATTCGTGCACATCGGCTCCCTGGCGATGGTGGGTGGCATGAGCCGCATCGAGCGCGATGTGCCCCCCTTCACGATGGTGGAGGGCCACCCCGCCCGGGTGCGCGCCCTCAACAAAATTGGTCTGCAACGCAGTGGCCTGGCCGATGCCGATGGTGGCCAGGCCCTGGTTGAGCTCAAGCGCGTGTGGACCCTGATCTATCGCCAGGGTCTGCCCCTGGCCCAGGCCCTGGCGTCCCTACGGCAGCAGAGCCTGACGGGGCCGGCCGCTGCGCTGGTGGAGTTTTTAGAGGCGTCCCTGGAGCCCTCGCGGCGTGGGCCGATCCCCGGTTCCCGTTGATGCTGCGCCTACTGGTCAGTACCGGTGAGGTCTCAGGGGACCTGCAGGGATCGCTGCTGGTCAAAGCCCTCCATCAAGAGGCTCAACGCCGTGGCCTGGGGCTGGAGGTGGTGGCCCTGGGTGGTGAGCGGATGGAGCGGGCCGGAGCCACCCTGCTGGCCAACACCACCCGGATGGGGGCGATTGGCCTGTTGGAGGCCATCCCGTTTGTGCTGCCCACCCTCAAATTGCAGCGCCGCCTCAAGCGTTGGTTCAAGGGCCAGCCGCCCGATGGGGTGGTGTTGATCGATTACATGGGCCCCAACGTGAGCCTGGGTTTGCGCCTGAAGCGCAAGTTCCCCCAGGTGCCGGTCACCTATTACATCGCTCCCCAGGAGTGGGCTTTTCAGTTCGGCTCCAAAGGCCGCACGAATTTGATCAGTTTCACCAACCAGATCCTGGCGATCTTTCAACAGGAAGCCCGTTTCTATCGCTGTCGGGGGGCCAACGTGACCTATGTGGGCCATCCGCTGCTCGACACCATTGGCCAGGCCCCGAGCCGTGAGGAGGCTTGCCAGCAGCTGGGCCTCGACCCTGAAGCACCTGTGCTGCTGTTGATGCCTGCCTCCAGGCGGCAGGAGCTGCGCTACATGCTCCCCCACATCGTGGAGGCAGCGGCCCAGTTGCAAGCCCTCAATCCGAGCCTGCAGGTGGTGGTGTCAGCCGGCTTGCCTGGCTTTGAAGCCCAGCTCTCGCACCAGCTGCTGCGGGCTGGCGTGCGCGTCCAGATCGTTCCGGCGGCCGATTCCGACCGGCTCAAGCCTGCCCTCTGCGCGGCGGCCAACCTGGCGATTGCCAAATCCGGCACGGTCAACCTGGAGTTGGCGCTGCGGGGGGTGCCCCAGGTGGTGGTCTATCGGGTGAGTCGCCCCACGGCTTTCGTGGCTCGCCATATCCTGCGGTTCAGCGTGCCCCACATCTCGCCGGTGAACCTGGTGTTGGGCGAGCGGTTGGTGCCGGAGCTGTTGCAGGAGGATCTCAGCGCCAAGGCCATCGTGACCCAGGCGGTGCCCCTCCTGAATCAGGAAGGGGTTTCCAGGCAAACCATGCTGGAGGGCTATGGCCGCTTGCGCCAAGAGTTGGGGGAACCTGGTGTCACCCAGCGGGCTGCCGCTGCCATTCTGGATCAGGTTGTGGGCGCCCAATCCTGAGCTCCCATGGTTGAGAGCTCGATCCTGGGCGGCTGGTGGGGCTTTGGCGATGGGCTTTGGCGATGAAACCTGATTGGAAATCTGCCCCGCTGCTGTGGGGCCTGGTGCTGCTGCTGGGCCTGGTGCTGGGGGATGGGGCCCAAGCAGCCGAGCCTCCGTCCAAGGCCGGAAGCTCGTCCGGTGGCCAGCTCCAGACGGCCGTGTTCGCGGGCGGCTGCTTTTGGTGCTTGGAGCACGATCTCGAACACCTGCCCGGGGTGGTGTCTGCCGTGAGTGGCTATAGCGGGGGCCACGTGGACCACCCCACCTACCAGCAGGTATCCGGGGAGCAAACGGGCCATCAGGAGTCGGTGGAAGTTCGCTTTGACCCACGCCGCATCACCTATCCAACTTTGCTGCGCAGCTACTGGAGAAATGTGGATGCCCTCGATGGGGGCGGGCAGTTTTGTGATCGCGGCGATTCCTATCGGGCCGTGATCTTCACCGGCTCTCCCGCCCAGAAAGCGGAGGCCGAGGCCAGCTTGAAGGCGGCTGCGGCCGAGTTGCACAAACCGGTTGCCGCAATCCGGGTTCGGATCGAGCCGCTGCAGCGCTTCTGGCCCGCCGAGGGCTACCACCAGCACTACGCCGAGCGCAACAGCCTCAAATACAACTACTACCGCTGGGCCTGTGGCCGGGATCGCCGCCTGGATGCCCTCTGGGGCGCCAGGGCCCGATCAGCCACCCCCTGGGGCGCGAGGGTCAGTCCGGCAAATCCGATGAAAAGCTGAAGCAGCTTTGGCGCCAAAAACTGGCAAACCCTGACGGGGTGTGGCTTTCCGATCTTTTGCCCCCAAAGGGTTGTGCCTAGCGTTTCGACGCTTTCGTGCAGTGCTGTGTATGTATCTGCTGACCATCCGTGAAGGTCTGCAGACCCGCCATGTGGGGCCCTACCAAAGCCCCAAGCAGGCCGCCGATGATCTCGATCGCCTCTTGCCCCTCTGCAGTGAACGGGCCCGCTGGCAGATCCATGCCCTGGAAGCGCCGGAACAATGGCGCGCCAGCCTGGCCGCCCCAGCAGGCGGTGATGGCTCCCGGTCGGCGGCTGCCTGATCAGCCCTTGCGCGGATAGCCCCGCAGCAGCCCGCTTTCAATCATCAGGCCCACACCGGCATTGATCATGATCAGGCCGAAGGTGCCGTACCAGAACCAGGGGCCCGGGTTGGCCATGGTTTCAATCTTTCCCGAGGCTGCCAGGGCTTGAATGCCCTTGCGAATCACCGCTTCCCCAAACAGACACAGGCCCGCTGGCAGCAGCAGAACGCCGAGTTGGGCTTTCACATACCAGCGGATCTTGTGAACAGCCATCGGGTTGAGAGGCGCTGAGGTCAGCCTAGGCGGGGGCCCCGCGGGAAATCCACTCCACCAGGGTGCGCACGCCAAAGCCCGTGGCTCCGGCGGGATCAGCACCGCGTCCCTTATCGCTCCAGACCGTGCCGGCGATGTCGAGGTGGGCCCAGGCCAGATCGGGTGTCACAAAATCCTGCAGGAACAGGGCCGCGGTGATCGATCCACCGGGCCGGGGCCCAGTGTTTTTCATGTCGGCCACCGGGCTCTTGAGTCCCTGCTTGTAGCTCGCGCGCAGGGGCAGGCGCCAGAGCGGCTCGTCGGCGGCTTCACTGGCACTGAGCAGGGCGGCGGCCAGGCCATCGCTGCTCGACCACAAACCCGCAATTTCCTCGCCCAGCGCGATCACGCAGGCCCCGGTGAGGGTGGCCAGATCCACCACGGCATCGAGGTCCAGTTGGCAGGCATACACCAGGGCATCGGCCAGGGTGAGACGGCCCTCGGCGTCGGTGTTGTTGATCTCGATGGTCTTGCCGTTGGAGGCGGTCACGATGTCGCCGGGGTGGACGGCGCCTCCACTGATCATGTTTTCGCAGGAGGCCACGATGAAATGCACCTCCACCCCCGCGGGTTGGAGTTGGGCCAGGCTGCGGGCGGCCCCCAACACGGCGGCACTGCCGCCCATGTCGTACTTCATCATCTCGATCTGGGAGCCGGCGGTTTTGAGGTTGTAGCCGCCTGAATCGAAGGTGAGGCCTTTGCCCACCAGGGCCACCCGCCGGGTCGCTTCCCCCTGGGGGCGATAGATCAGGTGGATGAATTTCGGAGGCAGATCCGAGCCCTGGGCTACCCCCAGAAACGCCCCCATGCCCAGGGCCTGGCAGTCGGCGCGCTCGAGCACTTTGAGCTCCAGCCCATAGGTGCGGGCGATGTCTGCGGCGGTGTCGGCCAGATGCTGGGGCGTGGCGATGTTTGGCGGCGCAGCTACGAGTTGGCGGGCCAGCGCCACGCCGGCGCACTGGGCCTCCACGCTCGCCAGCCCAGTGCTTCCCTCGCTGCCAAGGCCGATCAGGCTCACCTGGGCCGGCAGGGCCGAGGGCTCACTCTCACTTTTGAAGCGCTGATCCACCAACAGGCTCAGCGTGACCGCCCCCGCCATGGCTTGGGCAGCGGCGGCTTCGGGTAGTCCAGCCAAGGGGAAGGCCAGCGCCAGCTCTTGCGCCCCGGCGCGACTGGCGGCTTGGGCGGCGGCGGCACAGGCCTGGCGCAGGCCGCTGAGGTCGAAACGGTCAGGCTCCCCCAAGCCCACCAGGACCAGGGTTTGGGGGGTAGCCCCCAACCGATCGATCGTCACCACCTCGCCGGGTTTGGCTTTAAAGCGGCGTTGCTGGAGCCGATCGCTGAAGCCAGGACCCACCACGCTCTCCAGGAGCTGGTGGAGGGGCTCCTGGGGATTCGATTCCCCACGGGTAAACAGCCCCACGGCCAGGCTGTCCCCCTGCCAGCTCGTGAGCACCGTGCTGAGGTCGTCGGGGATGCAGCGAAACTCCATGGACCACAGCCAATTGGCCGCGATCGTAGCCAGGGTGATTTGTTGACCAGGCCCGCCGTGGGCTAGGCCAGGCCAGAGGGCTAGGCCAGATCCGTGGTGAAGGGGGTGGCCCAGCGTTCACGGGTTTCTTTGTTGAACGGGGGTTGCCAGCGCTGGATCAGGGCCTGCTCCAGGGCCCGCCTGGGCTTGATGGCGCTGGGCACATCCAGCCAGAACCGGATGCTCAATTGGAGGCTGAGATTCACCGTTTGCACCGCTTCGCTGTAGGCGGCCAGGTAGCGCTTGCAATCGTGCTCTCCCTTCCAGCGGTGGTCGGCACGACCGGTTTCGCCCACGTAGAGGAGCAGGGGGGAGGCCGTGTCGCTGGTGCGGTCGATCACGAAGTAGAGGGCGGCCCCTTGCTGGGGGGCTTCGGGCCAGCGCCAGAAAGAGAGGGGCTGGGCCCGGAGCGTGAGGGGATTGAGCTGGGCCGCTTGATCGCAAGCCGGGTCATGGGCGCTTGCAAACAGCAGGCCCTGCTCGCCCTGTCCCGGTTCGCCCGCAAACAGGGGTTGTTGGAAGCTGGCGAGGCGTGCGCGCCAGTCCTCCAATTGGTGCCGCAACAGGGGAAGCTCCCCAAGGGGGCCGTGGGCTCCCGCCGCCGCTGCGGGGAGGCCGCTGGCCCCGGAGGCGAAGAGGTCGCCTTGTTTGGCCATCAGCGCTGCCGGGGTTTGGCTGCGGGCAGGGCGGGCCCTGGTTGGCCCTGGCCAAAGCGCACGCGGCCAATCCAGCTTTCCACCAGTTCGCTGGGCAACTGGAGCCGCTGCTGCAGGTCAGCAAGGTCGGCAAAGGGGGCCCGGGCCCGTTCCCTCACCAACCGCTGAGAGCGCTCAGCAGAGAGGCCCAGTTGGTTGAGTTCGCTGGCGGTGGCCCGGTTCAGATCCAGCCGCGGCGGCGCACTCGACGTCACGGGCGGCGTGGCGTACCAGCGAAAATCCAGCAGCGGCAGCCAGGCTTCCAGCTGGACAGCGCTCAACTCCAGGCTGTGTTGGAAATCCTCGGCTCCACTGAGTTGCACCCCCGCCCGTTGGAGGCGCAGCAGCGTGTCCACTTGGTCGGCGGTGATCCCAGGTAGGCGCAGCCAGTCGGCGGCGGTGGCCCTGTTCACATCGAGCCGCCAGCCAAGGCTGGCTGCGCGGCGCACCTCGGCCGCGGAGCCCAGGCGCAGGGCTGGGTTGTGTTCGAGCTTGAGCGCCAGCAGATCGGTTTCGAGGCTGTCGTCGGCTTCTGCGCCGGGCCCTGGATGGGCGCCAGAGAGCTGGGCTGGCGTTGGCGGGGCTGGGCGGATCAGACCAGCCGCTAGCAACAGGCGCCGAGCCAGGGGATCCAGCCAGTGCCGATGGGCCATGGTGCGGGGCGCTGGGGGTGGAACGGCACAGAATCTGGACCCGAAATTAGCGAGTCGATTCCGTTTCAGGCCAGTCGATGAGCCCCCAGCGCAGACCGAGCACGGCGGCGTGGGTGCGGTCGTGGGCCTGCAACTTGCGCATCACATGGCTGAGGTGGGTTTTCACCGTGTCGGCTGACACATAGAGCGTTTCACCGATCTGGATGTTGCTTTTGCCCTTGGCCACCAGGGCCAGCACCTCCAGTTCCCGGGGGCTGAGGGGTTCGATCGGTGAGCCGTTTTCATGGCCGCGGCGGAAGAGGCCCTGCAGGCTTTTGTCGATGTAGAGGCCGCCGCCACTCACGGCCTGCAGGGCTGCCACGCCGCCGCCTAACCCCATTTTGGATTCGAGCAGGATCCCATCGCAGCACGCATCAATCGCAGCTTTGATCTGGTGCTGACGCTGCTCCTGGGTGACCAGCAGCAGGGTGTGGATCTGGGGCCAGCGGGCCTTGATTTGTTGCACCAGGGCAATCCCATTGCCCTCTTCAAGCTTGTCGCTCAGCAGCACCACGGTGGGTTGGTGTTGGCTCACCAACGCCAGGCCTTCGGCTTCGGTGGTGGCGGCTCCCACCACCTGCCGGGGGTCTTGGGTCCAACCCAAAAAGGCCGCCAATAGGGCCCGGCTCCCCAGGCACACCACGATGCGAGCGTCGTGCAGCAGCACGTTGCTGAGGTCGGTGTTCTGCCGAACTTGGGGAATCAGGGGTGTGAAATCCAGGGCCCTGGTTGGAAGGCAGGCTGTTGTCATCTTGTCGAGCCCGCTAGCGGCTGTCATCCATTACGTAGATCCGCACTGGGCAGGGCAAGGTTCCATCCCCAGAATTGGCCCACTGCGGCGCTGCCTGGGGCATGGCGTTTTTCGACTCCGAAATCGTTCAGGACGAGGCCAAGCGCCTGTTTCTGGATTACCAGCAGTTGATGCAGCTGGGCAGTGACTACGGCAAGTTTGATCGCGAGGGCAAAAAGCTCTACATCGAGCGCATGGAAAACATGATGGAGCGCTATCGGGTGTTCATGAAGCGCTTTGAGCTCTCCGAAGACTTCCAAGCCAAACTCACGATCGAGCAATTGCGCACCCAGCTGGGGCAATTCGGGCTGACCGCTGAAACGATGTTTCAGCAGATGCAGCAAACCCTGGAACGCATGAAAAGCCAGCTGGAAGCCGAGACCTAGCTGGCTGGCTGATGGCTTGCTGTTGCCCCATGCCTGCCTACGATCCGCCCTGCTGTGGGGAGCGGGATGGCCGATGGCATGGACGGGCTGAGGGAATCCCTGGCCCGGGGTGTGGCGGATGTGTTCCCAACGGCGGAACCATCCCTTGCTGCAAGGTTGGCGGAGGCCGAGCAGGAGGGACGGCCCCTGCGGATCAAGCTCGGCATCGATCCCACGGGGACCGCCATCCACGTGGGCCACTCGATCCTGTTTCGCAAGCTGCGCGCGTTTCAAGATGCCGGCCATACGGCCGTTTTGATCATTGGTGATTTCACCGCTCGCATCGGTGATCCCACGGGCAAAAGCGCCACCCGGGTG
>CAYFKI010000037.1:0-8963 GCA_964343525.1 uncultured Cyanobium sp. | reverse complement strand
CATCCCCACGCCTGACAACGGCGTGCTGGAAAACCTGACGATCATTCAGCCCCACCAGATCGTGGAAGCGGCCCACCAACTCAACGCCGGCCGGATCTGAGATGGCACGCCAACAGGGGTGGTTTGCCCTGATCCTGGCGCTGGCGATCGCGTCGGCGGCCTTGGTGCTGAATGCGCCACCACCGTTGGGTTTGGATCTCCAGGGGGGCAGCCAGCTCACCCTGCAGGTGTTGCCCAGCGGCGCGATCAAAACGGTTGAAAAAGAGCAGCTCGAGGCTGTCAAGGATGTGCTGGATCGGCGCATCAACGGTTTGGGGGTGTCGGAATCCACCCTGCAAACCGTGGGCAACGACCAACTGGTGCTGCAGCTTCCTGGGGAGCAGGATCCCAGCCGTGCCGCGAAGGTGCTTGGCACCACCGCCTTGCTCGAATTCCGTGCCCAGCGGCCCGGCACCGATGCCGAAATGCAGGGCCTTCTCAAACTCAAGCGCCAGGCCAAGGCCGCCCTGCTCCAAACCCAGATCAAACAGTCGAGTGAGCCTGGAGCCTCCCAATCGGATGAGGCCAAGATCAAGGCCGAGGATCTGGCCAAGGCGTTGGAAAGCCTGGGAATTCAGGTGCCGCCTGGCAGCAGCCAAAGCGATGAGCTGGAGCTGCTGCTGCAGACGGTGAACAACAAGATCGTGGCGCTCTACGAGCCTTCCGAACTCACCGGTAAGGATCTGGTGGGTGCCGGGCGCCAGCAGCAACAGGCTGGTAGCGGCTGGGATGTGACCCTCTCCTTCAACCGGGAAGGCGGCGAAAAATTTGCCGCCCTCACCCAGCGCATCGCCGGCACCGGTCGCCTGCTCGGGATCGTGCTGGATGGACGCTCGATCAGTGAAGCCAGCGTGGGCCCGCAGTTTCAGGCTGCCGGGATCACGGGCGGTGCGGCCAGCATCACCGGCAACTTCACGGCTGATGAGGCCCGTGACCTGGAGGTGCAGCTGCGAGGTGGATCGTTGCCCTTGCCAGTGAAGGTGATTGAGCAGCGCACCATCGGCGCCACCTTGGGCACCGAGAACGTGCGTCGCAGCCTGGTGGCGGCCCTCTCGGGCCTGGCGCTGGTGGCGGTGTTCATGGTGGTGGTGTATCGGCTGCCCGGGCTCGTGGCCGTGCTGGCTTTGGCCCTCTATTCCCTGTTCAACCTGGCGATGTATTCGCTAATCCCGGTCACCCTCACCCTGCCCGGGATTGCTGGTTTCATCCTCTCGATTGGCATGGCCGTGGATGCCAACGTGCTGATCTTTGAGCGGGTGAAGGAGGAACTGCGCGCCGGAAACACCTTGATTCGATCGATCGATGCGGGTTTTTCCCTGGCCTTCTCCTCCATCCTTGATGGCCATGTCACTGGCTTGATCAGCTGTGTGGCCCTGTTTGCCCTGGGCACGGGCCTGGTGAAAGGCTTTGCGGTGACCCTGGCGATCGGTTTGCTGCTGAGCCTGTTTACGGCCCTCACCTGCACGCGCACCATCCTGCGCTTGCTGATGAGCTACGCGGGCCTGCGCCAAAGCACCTATTTCCTGCCCGCTCACCAACTTCCTGGCAAGGCCGTTTGATGACGAACACCGAACCGCGCTTTCGCATCAGCCGCCATCGGCGCACCGCCTGGCTGGGCTCAGGCCTCGCCGCCTTGCTCAGTGTGATCGGCCTGCTGGTGAGCTGGCTGAACCCCGACATCGGCTCTCCGCTGAAACCGGGTCTGGATTTCACCGGTGGCACCCAGATTCAGCTGGAGCGGGCTTGCCAGCCCAATCAGTGCCCAGCGCTGAATGCGGCCGAGATCCAGGCTTCTCTCGCCAAGCTCACCCTGCCAACCGACGCCGATCAGCGGCCCGCCAACCTCAGCAATGCTGCGGTACAGGTGCTGGATCAGGGCCATTCCCTGGTGATTCGCCTGCAGGACCTCAACCCAGCCCAGAGTGCCGCCTTGGTGCAGCAGGTGGGTGCGATCGTGGGCCCCCTCAACCCCAATGGCACCTCGGTGGACACCATTGGGCCGACCTTGGGTCAGCAACTGCTCCAGGGCAGCGTGGTGTCGTTGGTGGTGAGTTTTGCGGCGATCGCCGCCTACATCACCTTCCGCTACGACGGTGTGTTCGCCTTTTTGGCCCTGTTCACCCTTGGCCACGATGTGCTGATCACCTGCGGGGCCTTTGCCTGGCTGGGCCTGCTGGCCGGGGTGGAAGTGGATTCCCTCTTTGCCGTCTCCCTGATCACGGTGGCGGGCTACTCGGTCACCGACACCGTGGTGGTGTTTGACCGCATCCGCGAGCAACGCACCACCCTGGCCGGGTTGCCGATGAGCGAGCAGGTGGATGTGGCGGTGGATGCCACCCTCACCCGATCGCTCTACACCTCGCTCACCACGGTGTTGCCCCTGCTCGGGCTGATCTTTTTTGGCGGCGCCAGCCTGTTCTGGTTCGCGGTATCGCTCACGATTGGGATTGCCGTGGGGAGTTGGTCGAGCATTGGCGTAGCACCCACGTTGCTGCCGGTGCTCTCCCGCCAGCGGCCTTGAGCCTTGGCTGCTTCGCCTAGCCCTTCTGATTCAAAAGCTGGTCGCAGCAGCTTGGCGGTGCCGCTGCTGCTGTTGGTTTTGGCCCTTCTTGATCTTCGGGTCGAGATCCAGATCCTGCTGGATCATTTCACGCTCACGAGCCTGCTGACGGCCCTCCTCAGCCATCCCTTGGCGATTGCCGTGCTGGTGTGTGTTCCCTCGCTGATGCGCCGCTACGGGCGCCAAAACAGCGGCCGTTAAACCCAGCGATCCATCACGGCCTTCACCACCAGCTCTTCGCAGATCACCTGCAGCACCACCACCAGGGGCAGGGCCAGCAGCACCCCCGGGAGACCCAGCAGCGCACCAAGGCACAACTGGGCCATCAACGACACCGTGGGCAGCAGGTTCACCGTGCGGCTCAACAGCAAAGGGGTGATCAAGAACGCCTCCACGTTCTGCAGCACCAGGCGCAGCACCAGCACTTGCAGCATGGTGGCGGGCGACACCAACAACGCCACGGCCATCGGCAGCAAGGTGGCGGCGCTGGGCCCAATCGTGGGCACAAAGGTGAGCAAACCGCACACCAGCCCGCTCAACAGGGCCAGGGGCACCTTCAGCAAGGCCAGGCCTGCCCAGGTGAGCAAGAACACGCTCACGGCCGAGAGGGTCATGCCAGCCAGCCAGCCGCCCAGGGCCTGGCGGCATTCAGCCAACACTTGCTTGGTGGTGCCCCGCCAGCGCTGGGGAGTGAGGGCAATCACGATCCCTTGGTGGCTGCGGGGATCGAGGGCAAGCAAGATCGCCAGCAGGGCCATCAGCACCAGCTGAAGGGTGGAATTGGCGGCACCACCGGCGAACCCAAGCAGCTGGCTGCCCACGGGTTGGAGCCTTTCCAACGTGCCCGGTTGCAAGAGCTGGTTCTGCAGGTTGGAGATCCAATGCACCTGCCCCAGCAGGGTCATCAACCGTTCAAAGACGGTTGGAATCAGGTTGGTGAGCTGGTGAATCTGTTGCACCAGTTCGGGTAGCAGCAGGCTGGCCATCCAGCCACCCATCAACACCAGGCCGATCAGCACCACCAACAGCGCCAAGGGGCGGTTGAGGGCGGTGAGGCGCCGCAGCTGGGTGATCGGCACATCGAGGGCCACCGCCAGCACGATCGCCCCAAACAACACCAGCAGCACCCAGCGCAGTTCCCAGGCCAGCAGCCCCAAAACCAACAGGGCCACAATCCCCATCAAGGTGCGGGCATTCATGGCTGGATCAGGAGCTGAGACGCTGTTTTTTCCATGGATCCAGGATGTCGTGGATCAGCACCTCGCGCACGAGCACCTGCAGGCAAACCGCCAAGGGCAGGGCCAGCAGCAAGCCCAGGGGGCCGAACAGCACGGTGAACAGCAGCTGGGCGGCCAGGGTGAGGCCGGGTAGCAGCTGGAGCTGGTGGTGCATCACCGATGGGGTGATCACGTAGCTCTCGAGGTTCTGCACGCCCACGTACAGGGCCAGCACCGCCAAGGCTTTCCAGGGGGCATCCAGCAGGGCCACCGCCATCGGAAACACTGTGCTCAGGGTGGGGCCCAGGTTGGGAATGATGTTGAGCATCCCAGCCAACAGGGCATTGGCGGCCACCAGCTTCACCCCAAGCAGGCTGAGGCCAATGGCGGCCAGGGTTCCTACGCAGCATGAACTGATCAACACCCCCACCATCCAGCCACTGAGGGCCTCGCTGCATTGCAGCAGAACTGTTCGAAAACGGCGCCGATAAAACGAGGGCACCAGCAGCACGGCCACCTCGCGATAGGCGGTGGGCTGGAGGGCCACCATCAGGGCCATCGCCACCACGAACAGGGTTTGGAGCAGGCCTGTGCCAAAGCCGCTGGCGACCCCCAGCAGGCCCATGGCACTCGTGCCCAAATTGCTCCCGAGATTGCTGCCGAGGTTGGTGCCCAAGCTGCTGCCAAGGTCGTGGCCGAAGCCGGCACCCAGCGAGGGCAAGGACCCCTCGCTGTGGCCATAGAGCATCTGGCTGGCGCCCGCCATCGCTTGTCGCAGCAGTTGCCACAGGGTGGCCGCCGCCACCGGAAGGTTGGCGATCAACTGGTTGAATTCATCCACAAAAGGTGGGATGACGACCGTGGCAGCCACGGCCACCACCAGGGCCACGAGCAGCAGGCTGAGAATCAGGGCCAGGGGCCTGGTGCATCCCAGACGCTCCCGCACCCAGCCCACCAGGGTGCAGAGGGCCATCGCCAGCACCACCGCGGCAAACAGGATGATCAAGCTGTGGCGCAGCGTCCACAGCACGACCGAGGCCGCCAGCAAGGCTCCCAGGCCCAGCCAATCCCCAAATTTCAAGGCCTCAAGCCTCGCTGTCGTCCGCCTGCTCTCCAGATGCCTCCCCCTGCTGACCCGAGAAGCCAAGGTCGTGGCTTTCGGCGTAGCGCTGGGCAAAGCGCATGAACCGCTCAAAATCGGCGGTGGTTTTCCAGGTGTAGGTGGCCTCGAGGGCAGCCGGCTTGCCGTTCACGAAGCGTGCATTCACCTCGCGGGTCACCAGTTGACCCTCCTCATCGAGCATGTACATGCCGCCGATGTCGCCGATGCTTTCGGGCGACAGGGCCACGGGCTGCTCGAACACAAAGATGGCCTGACCGGTGCGGCCATCCCGGGAGCGGGTCATCCGAATGTCGGGCACAACCGGTTCATCCACACCTTGGAAGAACTGAATGGCAGCGCCCATGGCAACGGTGTAAAAACCAATCCTAGAGCCGCTTCGTGCGCAAACCCTGGATGCCTCCTGACATAGTGGGCAGCGCCAGGCCAGCCAGTGCTCGGTTTCTCCATGCTCTCTGGACCTCCGGTCACCGCCACCATCCCTGCCGAAGCCCTGCTGGAGAAATTTCAGGCAGCCTCCGATCGGCAACGGCGCAGCCTGATCTCCCAGCTCCAGCAGCGGTTTGCTGAACTCCTGCCCCTGCTCGAGTCCTATCTGGCCCGCCTAGACCCCCAGGGGGATGACTGGGGCGCCGGCCTGCTGATCCAGCTCCTGTGGGGCGAGTCAAGCCCGGAGCGGGATGCCTTCCTGGCCCGTTACCCAGCTGGCTGGCTAACGACGGCGAGTGAGCAGGGCATCGATTACGCCCCGCTGCAACAGCTGTTGATGGAGCAGCAATGGGAAGAGGCTGATCGCCTCACCAGTGCCATCCTGCGCCAGTTGGCCGGCCCCGCAGCAGTGCAACGGGGCTACGTGTATTACAGCGAGGTTCCAGCCATCGCCGCTGTGGATTTGGCGTCCCTTGATCGCCTCTGGGTTTGCTATTCCCGCGGTCGCTTTGGCTTCACGGTGCAGGGCCGCTTGCTCACCAGTTGCAATGGCGTTTGGGAACAGCTGTGGGAGAAGCTGGCCTGGAAGCAGGGAGGCCAGTGGACGCGCTATCCCTCCAGTTTTCAATGGTCGATTGAGGCGCCGGAAGGGCACATGCCCCTGGTGAACCAGTTGCGGGGGGTGCGCCTGATGGATGCCCTGCTCCAGCACCCCGGATTGCAACAGCGCATAGCAGCCTGAGTCCTGATCCGGCCTTGCCCCTCCAGCCAGAGGTAGGGTCAAACCAACTCCCTTCCCAGGAGCAGATGCCGCTGCGCTGGTCGGATTTCAGCGTTCCCTCCACGCTGCAGCTGGCCCCTTTGGTGGCAACGCTGCTGGAGCCGGTGCGCTGCCTCCAGCTCCAGGCCGAGTTACAGCTGGGCCTGCAGGAGGCCCTGGTCAATGCGGTGCGCCATGGCAATGGCTGCGACCCCCGCAAATCCCTGCGTATCCGCCGCATTGAAACGCCTTTCTGGTTGATCTGGCAGGTGCAAGACCAGGGAGCTGGTGTGCCAGTGTCCTGCCGTCAGCCCTGTCTGCCCGAGCAGTTGGATGCCACAGGTGGCCGAGGCCTGTTCCTGATGCACCACTGTTTTGATGACATCCGCTGGAGCTCCCAGGGGAACCGGGTTCAGTTGGCCGTGCGCCGCCGCCGCCAGACCAGCTTGCTCAGCGCCCGTGGCTTGGGCAGCCTGGATCGCGCAGTTCGCCCTTAAGCCACTGCAGCCCATGTTCCGTGAGGGCGATCGCCCGTTGGCGGGCTTCGCTGGCCTGGGGTTGGCTCGGATCGTCACTGCTCAGTAGGTGCACCAGCGCCGATGCCAGTTGTTCGGCGGCCCGCCTTGGGCGTTGGCTTTTGAGGGCATGCCAATCCCGATCGCCAATCGCCAGGGTGCGTTGCAGCTGCTCCGCCAGTTGACGGCTGTTTGGGGGCCATTGGCTGGGGGAATCCACTGGACGCGGGGGCGTTGCTAGTCCCATCCTGGCGTTGGTGCCTACCAGGTGCCGCTGGCCCGGTCTTGATGGGCAAGATCACCTTCCAGACCTCCTTCCAAGGCCCCGATCCCCTTACCCCTTTGCCCTGATGGTTGGTTCCAGGCGCCCCTTCGTCCGCCGCGAGCCCCCTGGCCTGTTTCACCGGCTCGATGGCTTGCTGACCCAGATCTCCCTCGCGGATCGCAGCAGTGGTGTTGGTCAGCGGCGCCATCGCCAGCGTCTAGCCCTGAGCCAACGGCTGTTGGACCCCCTACCCAAGGAGCTGGACCCCAGCCGGCGGATGGATGTGCTGTTTTGGCGCGGCCTGCGCTGGGGCACTGCAGGTTTTCTGCTGGCCTGGTGGCTACACCACTGAACGGATTGCTACGCCACTGGTTGCTACGCCACTGAACTCGTCGTTCAGTGCGCCGGCTGGGGTTTACGGGCCGTCCACACCCGGGTCATGAAATGGGATTCCGCCGCAATGGCCTCAAAGCCTGCCTGCTGCAGCCGCCCATCAATGGCGTCACTGATGTAGTCGCGGTAATAGGGCTCGTGGAACACGCGGCGAAAGTTTTCCATCGCCGTACTGAATTGGGGGGAATCGGCCAGTTGCACCGAGTCGGCCAGGGTGAGAACCCCACCTGGTTCCAGCAGGCGGAAACACTCGTTGAGCACGTTTTGGCGCGCCTCGCCAGGGAGTTCGTGCAGCAGAAACACACAGCTCACGGCCTGGAAGCTGCCATCGGCAAAGGGCATCGTTTCGCCATTGCCCTGCACCAATTGGGGTAGTTCGCCCGGCAGTTGGCCAAGCCATTTGTTGGCTTGGCGGAGGTAGGCACTGGAAAGATCCAGCCCCACCAGCTGGGCCTTGGGGAGGGCGCCGCGCAGTTGACGCAGGGTGCGGCCCGTACCGGTTGCCACATCGAGCACCCGAATCTGGCTGGCCGGACGATCAGCAAAAGCCTTCAGGCCCCGCAGCATCGGGGCAATCACCCGCCGGCGCATGGGGTCGGCAGTGCCGTTGAACAGGATCTCCACCTGGAGGTCGTAGAGGGCCGCCGAGTGGTCGCTGAGGTAGCCGTCGGTCTGGTGGTGGAAGTTTTGGAGGTAATACTCCGGGTAGCTGCCGCTCTCGATGTCGTTGGGGAGATCGCGCACCTGCCGCTGACTGCGGCGGTTCCAGGTGCTCGGCATATCCAGCCAGACCAGGGGGTAGCGACTGGCCCAATCGAGCCAGGGGGCATCGAATAACAGGGAGCTGGGGTACAACCCCTGCTCCGCTTCCTGCCAATCGCGCTCGTGCAGCGCATCCATCGACGTTTTCAATCGGCCGAGCAGCTCCGGTGGCACCGGCACCGTCTTGGGAGCCCCATCGGGGGCCAGCAGCTCCATCAGCTTGGTGCTCACCTCCTTGTGGGCCAGCCCCAACAGGCCTTTTCCCTGCTGCAGGGTCTGGTAGGCCAGCTTGGTGAGCTGATCAGGCATGGCACGCAGTTCTTCTTGCCCCATTTCAACGGATGAAGGGTGGTTGCCGTGAAGGCAACGTCCCGGAACCAGATTTGGCGCCGGCCATGAAAAAGCCCCGGCTTTCGCCGGGGCCATCCACGCTGATGCGCCTGAATCAGGCGTCGTAGTACATCGTGAATTCGTGGGGGTGGGGCCGCTGACGCAGCTGCTGCACTTCCTCGTATTTGAGGGCGATCCAGTTGTCGATGAAGTCTTCGGTGAAGACACCACCGGCGAGCAGGTAGTCCTTGTCGGCCTTGAGGGCTTCCAGGGCACCGTTGAGGGAGGAGGGCACGGTGGCAATCTTCGCCAGTTCCTCTGCCGACAGTTCGAACAGGTCGACGTCGGTGCCGTCGCCCGGGTCGATCTGGTTCTTGATGCCATCGATGCCAGCCATCAACATCGCCGCAAAGCCGATGTAGGGGTTGGAGAGGGCATCGCCTGAACGGAACTCGAGGCGCTTGGCTTTCGGGCTGGGGCCGGTGAGCGGAATGCGCACGGCAGCCGAGCGGTTGCCCTGGGAATACACCAGGTTCACCGGGGCTTCAAAACCCGGCACCAGGCGCTTGTAGC
>CAYFKI010000036.1:0-9072 GCA_964343525.1 uncultured Cyanobium sp. | reverse complement strand
TCAGCCAGCCGAAGCTGACGTCGGTCATCAGGTACTGCACCGAGGCGTAGGCCTCGGCCACGGTGGGCTTGTAATAGAAGGTCATCGCAAACCCAGTGGCGAACTGGATCAGGAAGCAGACCAGGGTGATGCCGCCCAGGCAATAGAAGATGTTGACGTGCGGGGGCACGTACTTGGCGGAAATATCGTCGGCGATCGAACCGATCTCCAAGCGTTCCTGGAACCAGTCGTAAACCGGTGAGGAGTTTCCAGACGAGTTTGCGGCAGGAGAGGAATTCGCCATGCAGCCGGTGGGTTTGGTTGCGAGAGTCTACAAACCACCGTGATGGCCGCGTGAGCGCCGAGCGTCCCCAACCCCAGTCCGCTCAACGGTTTGCAACACCGGTGGCGAGCCCGGCTGCAAACCAGGCGGCAAACCGAATGGCCGTGGCGATGGCGTTGCTGCTGCAGATCTGGCTGGGGGCAGCGCTTTGGCTGGGCCTGGCGGTGGCGCCGGCAGCGGCCCTCAACGACGCCCAGCAGCTGGTGGTGGAGGCCTGGCGCCTGGTGAACCAGAGCTATGTGGATCCCGAGCGGTTTGAGCAGGTGCATTGGAAACGCCTGCGCCAACAGGCCCTGGAAAAACCCATCACCAGCTCCACCGATGCCTATGACGCGATCGAGGCCATGCTCGAGCCGCTGGGCGATCCCTACACCCGCTTGCTGAGGCCCGCCGACTACGCCACCCTGCGCTCCAACACCCAAGGCACGGTGAGCGGCGTGGGGTTGCAATTGGGCCTACGGGCGGCCGACCAAACGATCGTGGTGATCGCCCCCTTGGATGGATCGCCTGCCGCTGAGGCGGGCATTGCCAGTGGCAGCGCGGTGCTCAAGGTGAATGGCCAAGCCACCCGGGAGCTCGGGCTGGATCAGACCGCCGCGGCCCTGCGCGGTGCGGTGGGCACCCGGGTGTTGATCCAGCTGCAGAGCGATGGCCAGCAGCGGGAGCTGGAGTTGGAGCGCCGCGCCGTGGACCTCAAACCGGTGCGTTTCGAAACCCGCGAACGCCAGGGCCACCGGCTGGGATACCTGCGGATCACGCAGTTTTCCGAACCGGTACCGGAGCAGATCACCCAGGCCCTGAGCGCCCTCAACGCCCAGGGCATCGAGGGCCTGGTTCTCGACTTACGCAACAACTCCGGCGGGCTGGTGAGTGCCGGGGTAGCCGTGGCCAACGCCTTCCTCAATGGCCAACCGATTGTGGAAACCCAGGACCGGGATGGCCTGAGCTCCCCCCAGCAGGCCCTGGCCGGCCAGCTCTACGGCGGGCCGATGCTCACCCTGGTCAATGGGGGGACCGCCAGTGCCAGCGAGATCCTGGCCGGTGCCCTGCAGGACGACGGCCGCAGCACCCTGGCCGGCAGCCGCACCTTTGGCAAAGGGCTGATCCAAAGCCTGGTGAACCTCGGGGACAGCAGCGGTCTGGCCGTGACCGTGGCCCGCTACCTCACCCCCAATGGCCGGGCCATTCAGAACCTGGGCCTGGAGCCCGACACGCTTCTAGCCGGTGAAGAGCCCCTCAACCCAGGGGGGGCCGATGACACCTGGCTGGCTGAGGCCGAGCAAAGGCTGATAGCGCAGCTTGCCCAGCCCCCGGCGGAGATCGGGGCATGAGCCAGCGCACCTATCACGATCCGCTGCATGGGGCGATCCGGCTGGAGCGCAATGAGCCGGTGGAAGCCCTGGCCATCGCGCTGATTGATGCGGCTCCGTTTCAACGGTTACGCCGCATTCGCCAGTTGGGCACGGCGTTTCTCACCTTTCACGGGGCCGAATCCAGCCGCTTCACCCATTCCCTTGGGGTGCTGCATCTGGCGCGCCTCGCCCTCAACCACCTCGTGCGTCAGCACCCGGAGCTGGAGGCCCATCGGGGCGTGCTGCTGGCCGCCGCCCTGCTGCATGACGTGGGCCATGGCCCCTTGAGCCACTCCGGTGAGGAGATGTATGGACTGCACCACGAGAGTTGGTCGGGGCGCTTGATCCGGGAGCATCCCGCCCTGCGCGATCCCCTCGAGGCCTACCAACGCGGCAGTGCCGAAGCGGTGGCCGACCTGCTCGAGCACGGCCGCTACCCCAACGCCGCGATCAAGGCCCTGGTGAGCAGCCAACTGGATTGCGACCGGCTCGATTACCTGCTTCGTGACAGCCACAGCACCGGTGCCAGCTACGGCCAGCTGGATCTCGAGCGAATCCTGGCCAGCTTCACCCTGGCCCCCGATGGGTCCCTGGCCCTGCACCCCAAGGGGCTGATGGCCGTGGAGCACTACCTGGTGGTGCGCAATCTGATGTATCGCAGCGTCTACAACCACCGCCTCAACGTGGTGTGCAACTGGCTGCTCAATCAGGCCATTGCCACCGCCCGCCGGCTGGGGCCAGCCCAGGTCTGGGCCGATCCGGTGATGGCCCAATGGCTCTGGCAGCCGGGCGATCTCGATTTGGCCAACTTCCTGGCCAATGACGACATCCGCACCGGCTACCACCTCGGCCGCTGGATGGAGGAGGGCCCCGAGGAGCTCGCCGATCCCTGCCGGCGCCTGCTGGAGCGACGCCTACTCAAGGCCACCGATGTGAGTGCCCTGCCCCAGGAGGCTCGCCTGGCCTGGCTGGCGGAGGCCGGCCAGATTGCCGAAGAAATGGGCTTCAACGCCGAGCGCACCTGCGGCCTGCAGCAGCGCCAAAGCCGGGGTTACCACCCCTACAAAGGGGGCTTGCGGCTGTGGGATGGCCACCACCTGCAGGCCCTGGAGCAGCGCTCAAGCCTGGTGCAAAGCCTCACCCAACCGGTGGAGCTGGCCTGGCTAATCCATCCAGCCGAGGTGGCACCTAGGTTGCGGCGGTTGCTGAACAGCTGATGGGAGCACGGCTCATCCCAGGGGGCCCCGGCCTTTGCCAGCTCCAGTTGGTGTTGCCTAGCGGGCCAGCAGAGGGCGATTTGGTGGCCCTGGTGCAGGCCGCCAGCGCCAGCGCCCGCCTGGGGGGCCAGCTGCCGGGCCCTGTGGAGCTGGTGGCCGGTGCCTGGCCGCTCACCCTGCGGGATCTGCGCGGCATCGCTAGCGCCCTGGAAGAGCAGCAGTTTCAGCTCCAGGGCCTGTGCTGCAGCCATCGCCCCAGCCTGGTGGCGGCGCGCGCCCTTGGGATTGGGGCCCGCCATCAAGAGCGCGACAACAGCAGCACCCCGGAGCCCCAAGGCCCCAGCCTCACGGTGCACCAGGGCACGCTGCGCTCGGGCGACCATCTCCAGGTGGAGGGTTCGGTGCTGGTGCTGGGGGATGTGAATCCGGGGGCCCGCATCAGCGCCAGCGGCCACGTGCTGGTGTGGGGCAAGCTGCGGGGCGTGGCCCATGCCGGGGTAGGGGGCGATCGCCACACCAAGATCGTGGCCCTGCAGCTCAGGCCCCTGCAGCTACGAATTGCGGACCAGGTGGCCCGGGGCCCTGAGGGGCTGCCACCGGCGGGCCTGGCGGAAGAGGCCCGGCTGGTGGATGGCGCCATCCAAATCGATCCAGCTGCGCCCGGCTGGCCGCTGGCGGATTAAACCCCGGCTGGCACCAGGCTCAGCGGCCCATCCAGCCCAGTCCGCCCAAAACCCCGGCCACCGCCATGAACCAGAGCGGCGAAATCTTGGTGCGCACCATCAAAAAACACACCACAAACGACACCGCATAGGCCAGGGGGCTGTGGTCGGCTGTTTTGAGGATCTTCAGGCCCACGGCAAACAGGATCCCCAGGGTGATCGGCCCCATGCCGTGCTCAAACGCCACCCGCCAGGGGGAATTTTTGAAGCGATTCCAGCTCAAGGAGGCGGCCACCATCACCAGAGTGGAAGGCAGCAAAATCGCCACCTCGGCGGCAATACCGCTCAGCAGGGCCCAACTGGGACCCTCCCGCCAGGCCGCGCCCATGCCAATCAGGCCCACGATCATCGAGCTGGGGCCAGGGGCCGCCTCGGCAAGGGCATAGATATCGGCGAACTGGTTGGAGGTGATCCAGCAGTATTTGCTCACCGCCAGGTAGTGGTATTCCGAGAGCAGGGTGTTGCCCCCACCGAGGGAAAACAGCGACAGGCTGAGGAAATCCCAAATCACCGCCAGCAGGTTGCGCCAATCGCCCATGCGGGCGGGCTCGCAGGCCTGATGGGCTTCGGCTAACAGCGTGAGGGCGACGCTCATGGCATCGCCTGGGGCCGCTTCCTGGGCCAGTACCAGGCCATCGCCAACGGGCCCACCACCAGCACCACCGGAATCAGGTGGATGTGCAGGAATTCCATCGCCACAAAAACCAGGGCGGCAATCACGATCGCGGCCAGATCGCGTTGGTATTGGCCAGCGATCTTGAAGCCCATCGACAGGGCCATGCCGCCAGCTGCGGCCACCACCCCCGAGAGCACGGCATTAAACGACTCCAGCTCGTGCCAGAAGAAGTAGGCCAAACCCAGCAGCATCAAAAGGCTGAAGGGCACCAGCAACATCCCGGCCATCGCCACCAGCGCCCCGGCCAAGCCGCGGAAACTGGCGCCGATGTACACGGCCATGTTGATTTGGTTGGGGCCGGGGAACAGCCGGGCCACGGTGAGGCCGGTGAGGAATTCCTCGTTGCTCATCCACTGGCGCTGCTCCACCACGATCCGCTGGCTCCAGGCCGAAAGCCCCCCGCCAAAGGCGGAGAGGGCCACCTGCAACATCCCCCAGAAGAGCTGCCAGAGGGTGGGCGGTTTACTCATGCACGAAGTGGGGATCGGGGGGCAACTCCCCTTCCTCGTGCAGGGTGGGATCGAGGGGATCGGGTGCCTCGTATTTCTTCGCCGCTTCCCAATCGGCCAGGAAGGTGGCCTTGAGCCGCTCGATCACCTCGGGGGCATCGGATTCGATCCCCAACTCCCGGCGCACATCAAAAGCGCTGCGATCGATGTTCATCGAGCCGGTTTGGGCATAGGCCCCATCCACCAGGATCAACTTGGCGTGCAGTTTGAGGTGCTTTTGGCGCTTCACCTTCACGCCAAAGCGGGCCATCAGCCGCAGGGAAGAAAAGGTGTCGTAGATGTCCCAGTCGGAGATGCCGTGCTTGCCGCCACAGAGCAGGCGCACCTTCACACCGCGCTCCCGGGCTGAAATGATCCGCTCCAGGATCACCGCATCCACAAATTTGGGGTGCTGAATCCAGAGGGTTTTGGTGGCCAGATCAATGATCCTCGCCATCTGACCGCGGCTATGCACGCTGCTCCACACCAGGCCCACGGCCAGATCGGGGTGAAAAAACTCGCGATTCCAATCGGCCTCAAAGCCCGCGATCACCTGCTCCACCAGCGGCGGGAACTGGCTAACAACGCCGTAGTCGCGGGTTTGGGTGAAGTATTTATCTGACAGGTTGAAGGTGGCCACCAGGGCGAGGCGGCGATCCACCACCAGCGATTTCTCGTGGGTCACCGGAAAGGCTTCGCTGGTCCAGGCCACCTCGATGCCCCAACCCTGCAGCAGGGCAAAGGCGTCGTCGTTCCAGCGATCGCCCCCGGAGGTATGGGGGTTGAGCATCACCCGCACCTTCACGCCCCGTTGATGGGCCCGCAGCAGGGCCTGCTCGATTGCCTCCGATTGGAGCTTGAACTGCTTGAGCCGCAGTTCTTCGGTGGCCTGGTCAATCAGATCCACCACCCCCTGGGCTCCGTCATCGGGCATCACCAGAAGCTGCTGATGGGAGTTGAGCAGGGGTTGGGCGGAGGCGGCTTCTGTCATTCCTAGCCGTGGGGGGCCTGGAGGAGGGTCACCCTTTGTAGGGGATTCATGGTGTTCGGCAATGCCAACGCGAACACAGGCAATCCCAAAGTTTGGCCTTAACCTGGCCCGACTCCAGCCTTTCCCGTGCCCGCCACGCCGACCCGCTACATCCTGATCTGCTCCGGCAAGGGAGGCGTGGGCAAGACCACCCTCACCGCCAACATCGGCATTGCCCTGGCCAAGCAGGGAGCCAAAACCGCCGTACTCGATGCCGATTTCGGCCTACGCAACCTCGATCTGCTGCTGGGCCTGGAAAACCGGATTGTCTACACGGCCCAGGAGGTGCTCTCCGGCAGCTGCCGCCTTGAGCAGGCCCTGGTGAAACACAAGCAGGAGCCCAACCTCGCCCTGCTGCCCGCGGGCAACCCGCGCATGCTCGAGTGGCTGAAGCCCGACGACATGCAAACGATCGCCAAGTTGCTGGGCGAATCCTTTGACTACGTGTTGATCGATGCCCCGGCTGGGATCGAAGGGGGCTTCAAAAACGCGATGGCGGCGGCCAGCGAAGCCATCGTGGTGACCACGCCGGAAGTGTCGGCCGTGCGCGATGCCGACCGGGTGATCGGCCTGCTCAACACCGAAGGGGTGAAACCGATCCAGCTGGTGCTGAACCGGGTGCGGCCCAAGATGATGGCCAACCAGGAAATGCTGGCGGTGAGCGATGTCACCGACATCCTGGCGCTGCCACTGCTCGGCCTGGTGCTCGAAGACGAACAGGTGATCGTGAGCACCAACCGGGGTGAACCCCTCACCCTCAATGGCACCAGCTCCCCCGCAGCGCGGGCCTACACGAACGTGGCCAGGCGTTTGCTTGGCGAAGAGGTGCCCTTGATCGATCCCAGCCAAGAACGCCAAGGCCTGCGCGCCAAGCTCGGCCGCCTGATCCAGACCAAGATCTTCTGAAGCCGATGACCCTGCGCGATTTCGTCAACAAACTGCTGGGACGTCAACCGGCCAGTGCCACCACGGCCAAACAGCGCCTCCAACTGGTGCTCGCCCATGACCGCAGCGACCTCAACCCCGAGCTGCTGCAACAGATGCGGCGCGAAATCCTGGAGGTGGTGAGCCGCTACGTGGAGATCGACCTGGAAGAGGGCGATGTGAGCCTGGAAACGGAGGATCGGGTGACAGCCCTGGTGGCCAACCTGCCCATCCGACGCGCCAAGCCCCTACCCCAGGAGACAGCGGCAACGCCTGAAGCGCCCGCCAGCTCGGACGCCCCCGAAGCCGCCTTGGCCGCCAAGGTCAGCTCTTAGCGGCCAAGGGCAGCCCCTTAGGCCTGTGGGAATGCTGAAGCCACCCGCCTGTCGGTCATGGCTGATCCTGCAATCACCTGGTTTTTTGAGCCCCTGAGCCCCCTCACCCCGGCTGAACACCGGGTGCTGGGGGAATTGCGGCGGGGCCACAGCAACAAAGGCATTGCAGCCGCGTTGGTGCTAAGCCCCCGCACGGTGGAAAGCCATGTGGCCCAGTTGCTGGCCAAAACCGGCTGCCACAACCGCTGCCAACTGCTGTTGTGGGCGCTGGGGGAGCGATAAAGTGCCCTCTGGGCTTCCTGCCCAGGCCGGCTTAGCTCAGCGGTAGAGCAGCGCTTTTGTAAAGCGAAGGCCATCGGTTCAAATCCGTTAGCCGGCTTCCCATCCCAGATGCCTTCCATTGTCGTGGGAGCACGACACGCGTCCTGCAGGCAGCAAAGTGACTCCTGGTTCCGATGCGGCTGCCCTCGATGACGGCGACATCCCGATCGGTTGCGTCGTTTCTGGCGGCGCAGGGCCCGCTACTCGATGTGCGCAGCCCCGGGGAATACGCCCAGGCCCACATACCTGGTGCCCTGTCGCTGCCGCTCTTCGATGACGCCGAGCGGGCCGAGATCGGCTGCCTGTACAAGGCCGAGGGCCGACAGGTCGCCGTGCGCCGTGGCCTAGCCCTGATCGGTCCCCGCCTTGAAGACCTCGCCGGCCAGCTGCAGCGTTATGCCGATGGGGCCGGCAACCAACCGCTGCGGCTGCACTGCTGGCGCGGCGGTATGCGCTCGGCCAGCGTCGCCTGGCTGGCGGGCACCCTCGATCTCCCGGTGCTGTTGCTGGAGGGCGGCTACAAGCGTTTTCGCCGCTGGGCCCTGGAGCTGTTTGATCAGCCCTGGCCGATCCGTCTGCTGGGAGGGCGCACGGGCTGCGGCAAGAGCGATCTGCTGCTGGAACTGCAGAAGCAGGGCCTGGCGGTAATCGATTTGGAGGGCCGCGCCAACCATCGCGGCAGCAGCTTCGGGGCCCTGGGCCTCCCCCCCCAGCCGAGCGTGGAGCAGTTTGAGAATCTGTTGGCTCTGGATCTGTGGAATTACCAGGGGGAAGCTGAGATCTGGCTGGAGGCGGAGAGCTCCCAACTGGGTCGCTGTCGCATTCCGGCCGGCCTTTGGCAACAGATGCGCAAGGCTCCGGTTCTGGAGGTGCAACGCCCCCTGGAGCAACGACTGGATCAGCTGGTAGCCATCTATGGCGTGCAGGATCCCGAAGCCCTAGCTGAAGCCACCCGGCGCATTTCCCGGCGCCTGGGCCCGCAGCGCACGGCGGCAGCCCTGGAGGCGATCGAAGCCCGTGACTGGGCCGGGGCCTGCCGCCAGATGCTCGATTACTACGACCGCTGCTACGACCACGAGCTCAGGGACCATTGCGTGAAGGCGGCGCCGCTGGGCAGCCTCAGCACCAAGGCGGCGGCACGGTGGCTACTGGAACAAGGATGGATCCAGCCTGCCCGCACCCTTCGGGGTGAAGCCTGAGCCCTCTTCCGAAAGCCTTCAAACCTCCACCAAGCCGATCACGGCCGCCTGCTCAAAGCCGGCCTGGCGCAGGGCCTCCACGGCGGCATCGGCCCGTTCGCTCGGTAGTGCCGCCAGCAAGGGCCCGCAGGTCTGGGGATCGAGGAGCAGGGCGCGGCGGGCTGCGTCCAAGCCGTCGCCAGCGCCGCACAACCGGACAGGGCCCTCCAGCAGAGCAAGGGAGCGGGCATTGGCGGGAGCCAGGCTGCTGGCATGGCCCGCCGCCAGCAGCTCGAGGGCACCCGGCCAGGCCGGAATCGCCGCCCCATCCAGGCTCAGACGCACCCCTGCCCCTGCCGCCAGCATCTCCCCCAGATGGCCCAAGAGGCCGAAACCGGTGATGTCGGTGCAGGCATGGCAACCGTGGGCCAGGAGCAGCTCCACCAGGGGCGCCTGGCTCTGCTGCAGCCCCTGCAGGAGGCCATCGATCCAGAGCGGATCGACCGC
>CAYFKI010000035.1:5737-9226 GCA_964343525.1 uncultured Cyanobium sp. | reverse complement strand
ACGCCTCCGGTGAGGCCTGCGGCCAAGCCGCCTGCTTCAGCGACTGGTGGTGGCTGTCGCCCTAGCGAGGGTTTCGACGACTCCTTTCGGTTCTCCCGCCATCGCTGGTGTAGCAGCCGAACTGGGCCGTGAGGGCCGTACCAAAACGGTCGGTTCTCGCCCTGCCCAAGGCCAATTGCAGCGAGCACATTGGCGTTGCGGGTGACTCCCGCAGTCCCCTTGTGACCTTGCACCATGTTGACCCTGCGCCAATCCGCTTTCGACCAACTGCCTTCGGATCTGTTCCGCAAACTCGAACAACAACTGCATACCGCCGAGCGCGTTCCGGCCGCCGAGGTGCGCGAAACAGCCGAGGCCTACACGATTGCCGTGGAACTTCCCGGCGTCGACAAAGCCTCCATCGATGTCAAAGCCACCGATCGCACCCTGGTGATCAGCGCTGAACGCCAGGCGCCGCCTGCTGACGCCAGCGACGCCAGCACCCTCCTCAGTGAGGTGCGCTACGGCACCTGGAGCCGCAGCTTCCGCTTCCCCGCTGGCATCAACCGCGAGGCCCTCGAGGCCCACTACCGCGACGGCCTGCTCACGGTGACCGCGGCCAAGGCCCAAACCCTCACCAGCGTGCAGGTGAAGGTCGAAGGCTGATCCTGGTCATACCCCCAAGGGCCCACCGCCCCCCCGAGACACGAGATTCCAGGCCCGGCCTTCGCGCCGGGCTTTTTTGTGCCAAAGCCGGACCAGGCCTTTCTACAGTTGGGATCCCTGATGGGGTGTGATGGTCGCCGCCAACCCAAGCTCGCCGCAAACCAATCCGCCCGCGCCCAGCACCCCCGCACCCACCGCCCGCCTCAGCCTGCAGTGCGAGCCGATAGCGGCCGACACCACCACGATCCGCTCGCTCGACTGGGACCGCAGCCGCTTCGACATCGAATTCGGCTTGCGCAATGGCACCACCTACAACGCCTTTTTGGTGCGGGGTGAACGCACGGCCCTGATCGACACCAGTCACCTCAAATTTGAAAGCACCTGGCTGCCCCTGCTCCAGGAGCAGATCGACCCCAAAGCGATCGACTATCTGATCGTCTCCCATACCGAACCCGACCACTCGGGCCTGATCGGCCACCTGATCGACCTGAATCCCGCGATTGAAATCGTGGCCTCGAAGGTGGCGATCCAATTTCTGGAAAACCAGGTGCACCGCCCCTTCCAGAGCCGGGCTGTGAAGAGCGGTGACACCCTCGATCTCGGCACCAACCCCACCAGCGGCGTGGAGCACCGCTTCGAATTTCTGAGTGCCCCCAACCTGCACTGGCCCGACACGATCTTTTCGTTCGACCACGGCACCGGCATCCTCTACACCTGTGATGCCTTTGGCCTGCACTACTGCTCCGACGAGCTGTTTGACAGCGATCCCGGCGCCATCGCCCCCGACTTTCGCTTCTACTACGACTGCCTGATGGGCCCCAATGCCCGCAGCGTGCTGCAGGCGATGAAGCGCATGGATGGGCTGCCCCCGATCACCACCATTGCGGTGGGCCACGGCCCCTTGCTGCGCCATCACCTCAGCCTGTGGCTCGACGACTACCGCAGCTGGAGCAGTGATCGCAGTAGCGGTGAGAGCTATGCGGCCGTCTGCTACGTGAGCCAATACGGCTTCTGCGACCGGCTCAGTCAGGCGATTGCCCGCGGCATCAGCAAGGCGGGCGCCCAGGTGCAACTGGTGGACCTACGGGCCACCGATGCCCAGGAGCTCAGCGCCCTAATTGGCGAGGCCGATGCCGTGGTGGTGCCCACCTGGCCAGCCAAGGCCGATGCCGAGCTGCAGGCCTCGATCGGCACCTTGCTGGCCGCCCTCAAACCCAAGCAATGGGTCACCTGCTACGACGCCTTTGGCGGCAACGATGAACCGATCGACACCGTGGCCGCCCAATTGCGGGGCTTGGGGCAAAAAGAAGCCTTTGAGCCATTGCGCATTCGCCAGGTGCCGGGCGGCAACGACTACCAGCGCTGCGAAGAGGCCGGCACCGACCTGGGCCAACTGCTCACCAAAGAGAAAACCATCGCCGCCATGAAGGCCCTCGATGGCGACCTCGACAAAGCCCTCGGCCGGCTCTCGGGAGGGCTGTATGTGGTGACCGCCCGCCAAGGCGATGACACCGATGGCGAGGGCAGTCGCAGCGGCGCCATGGTGGCCAGCTGGGTGAACCAGGCCAGCTTTGATCCACCCGGCATCACGGTGGCGGTGGCCAAGGACCGGGCGATTGAGGCCCTGATGCAGGTGAACGATCGCTTTGTGCTCAACATCCTGCGGGAAGACAACCATCAGGAGTTGATGCGCCACTTCCTCAAACGTTTTCCGCCCGGCGCCGACCGCTTCGCCGGGGTGGCCACCCTCGAGGCTGCAGCCAAAGGGGGCCCGGTGCTAGGCGATGCCCTGGCCTTCCTCGGTTGTCGGGTGATTCAACGGCTGGAAGGCCCCGACCACTGGATCATTTACGCCGAAGTGGAAGAGGGCAACGTCTCCGATACGGAGGCCTCCACCGCCATTCACCACCGCAAGGTGGGCAACCACTATTAGGCGAGGACGCCACGCTGATGACCGGCTCCCCCGCTGCCACCTCCAGTGCCCCAACCCAACAACGCCGGGTGATCGTGTTGCCGATCGAGCCTGGGCTGCTCTGCCTGCGGGGCCTGAGCCCGAGCCGGTTGCGGTTTGAGGTGGAGTACGGCCTTGAGCGCGGCACCACGGCCAACAGCTTTCTGTTCACCGCTGGCACCACCAGCGCGGGCCAGCCGGTTCCGCCCGTTTTGTTGTTCCCCCCAGGGGAATCCTTCGCGGAGCCGTTTTTGGAGCAGCTGGCAACGCTGGTTCCCAAAACCGCTGCGCTGAAAGTGGTGGTGGGCCATGTGAATCCCAACCGCGTCGCCCTGCTGCGCCGGCTGGCCTGCGCATGGCCTGAGCTGATGCTGGTGGCCTCCAACACCGGCGCCAAGCTGCTCGGAGAGCTCTGGAGCCAGGTCAAACCCAACCAATCGCCCCCTCCTGCCCTGCCGCCGCTTCCCCCGTTGGATGTGGTCAAACAGGAGGTGAGCCGGCCCCTGGGCGGGGCCTATCGCATCACCCTCTTGCCCACCCCCACTCCCCGATGGCCTGGGGGGTTGATTGCCTTTGAGGAGAGCACCGGATTGTTGATGAGCGGCAAGTTTTTCGCCGCCCACGTCTGCGTGGAGAGCTACGCCGAAGCCAACCGCGACAGCAGCGAAGAAGACCGCCGCTACTTCTACGACTGCCTGATGGCACCGATGGCCCGACCCGTGGAAACGGTGGTGGAACGGCTCGAAGGGCTCGCCATTCGCACCATTGCCCCCGGCCACGGGCCTGCGATCACCGAAAGCTGGCGCAGCCTGCTGGCCGACTATCGCCGCTGGGGCGAAAGCCAAGGACGCACCAACCTCTCGGTGGCCTTGCTGTTTGCCAGCGCCTACGGC
>CAYFKI010000035.1:4614-5727 GCA_964343525.1 uncultured Cyanobium sp. | reverse complement strand
GATCGGGAGCGGTGAATTCGCAGTTGATGCTCACCACCCGCACCGGCGTGCGGGTGGTGAGCATCAACTGCGAATTCACCGCTCCCGATCAGCTGCTGGCTGCGATTCGTTCCAGCGACGCCATCGTGATCGGCTCCCCCACCCTGGGGGGCCATGCCCCCACGCCGATCGTGTCGGCGCTCGGCACCCTGCTGGCGGAGGGGGACCGCAGCAAACCGGTGGGGGTGTTTGGCAGCTTTGGCTGGAGCGGCGAAGCGCTCGATTTACTGGAAAGCAAGTTGCGCGACGGCGGCTTCCGCTTTGCCTTTGAACCGATCAAGGTGAAATTCAGCCCCAATGCGGCCACCCTCAAAACAATTGAGGAAACGGGCACCGCCCTGGGCCGCAGCCTGCTCAGCGAGCAGCGGAAACAACAACGGCGCAATGCGGCCGGCGGCCTCAACGAGAGCCGCAGCAATCCAGCGCTCCAGGCCCTGGGCCGGGTGGTGGGGCCGATCTGTGTGCTCACCACCTGCAAAGGCGAAGCCGAATCCAGGCTGAATGGCGCGATGGTGGCGAGCTGGGTGAGCCAGGCCAGTTTTTCCCCACCGGGGCTCACCGTGGCCGTAGCCAAGGACCGGGCCGTGGAGGCCCTGCTCCACATCGGTGATCACTTTGCGCTCAACGTGTTGGCGGCTGGCCGCGAAAGCGGCGCGATGAAGCAGTTTCTGCAGCCCTTTGCCCCGGGCGCCGATCGCTTCGCTGGGCTCGAGCTGGAGGCCACCCCCTTGGGCCAACCGATCCTGCCGGAGGCCCTGGCCTGGCTCGATTGCTCGGTGAAACAGCGGATGGAATGCGG
This sequence comes from uncultured Cyanobium sp., assembly GCA_964343525.1. Classification (GTDB taxonomy): domain Bacteria; phylum Cyanobacteriota; class Cyanobacteriia; order PCC-6307; family Cyanobiaceae; genus Cyanobium_A. Next base: position 4,889 of record CAYFKI010000035.1, on the reverse strand, counting down.
CGACCACTGGCTGCTCTATGCCCAGGTGGAAGGGGGCGGGGTGCTGGATGCCGGCGGAACACCAGCGGTCCACCAGCGCCGCAGCGGCGCCAACTACTGAGCTGCAGCAACAGAAGCAACCCAGGCCTGCAGCGCCCCCGCCGGCAAAAACCCAGGGCGCCATCGGGCCGGGCCGAGCTAACTCATACTCACTCCGACTTAGGCTAGGCTGGCGGGAGCGAAGCGCCCCATCCCATGGATCTGTCCAAGCCCTCCACCGCCGCCAACCTCGAGGC
>CAYFKI010000035.1:0-4604 GCA_964343525.1 uncultured Cyanobium sp. | reverse complement strand
CAGCGCCGCAGCGGCGCCAACTACTGAGCTGTAGCAACAGAAGCAACCCAGGCCTGCAGCGCCCCTCACGGGCAAAAACCCGGGACAGCATCTGCTTGGACCGAGCTAACTCATACTCACTCCGACTTAGGCTAGGCTGGCGCAAACAAAGCCCGCCAGCCCGTGGATCTGTCCAAGCCCTCCACCGCCGCCAACCTCGAGGCCGCCTTTGGCGGCGAGAGCATGGCCAACCGCAAATACCTCTTTTTCGCCGCCGTTGCCCAGCAATTGGGCAACAAGGAGCTGGCCCGCCTGTTCAAAGACACGGCGAACCAGGAAACGGAGCATGCCTTTGCCCACTTCCGCCTGCTGCACCCGGAGCTGGTGATCAACGACCCGGATGCCCTCTCCGACGCTGAGAAACAGACGGTGTTGAGCCGCTGCCTGGAGCTGGCGATTGAGGGCGAAACCTACGAATACACCACGATGTATCCGCAATTCACCGCCCAGGCCGTGGCCGACCGCGACAGCGGTGCTGCGGCTGAATTCCAGGATCAGGCGGCCGAATCCCAGGACCACGCCAGCCAATTCCGCAAGGCCGCCAGCACCTTTGGCCTGCTCGTTCCGGTGGAGCACCACCACGCCGATCGCTACAGCGTTGCCCTCGAAGCCCTGCAAGGCCAAGGCACCGCGGGCGAGGCAGCCACCCCCACCCCGGGGCTCTGGATCTGCAAGGTGTGCGGGATGATCTACGACCCCGCCCAGGGCGATCCCGACTCGGGCATCACCGCGGGCACGGCGTTTGAGGCCATCCCAGCCGACTGGAGTTGCCCAATCTGCGGCACCCGCAAGGCCAACTTCATTCCCTACTGCCCGCCAGCGCTTCAGGCCGCCTGAGGCGGAGGAGTTGGCTGCCCGCCACCCCCATGGAAGGGCAACACCAGGGTGGCCCAGTGGTCAGGGCGTTGGGGCTTGGCACGGCGAGCCTGGCGAACCCCAAAGGGCACCCGCACGACGTTGGTTCCTTCGACGCGCACGGTGGAGCTGGCCATGGTGCGGTTACCGCTCACCGGCGGATTGCCAGGACCTGAGCCGTTGTTGCTGCCGTTCATGATCCCCAAAATGAATGGCTTGGCCGCTGAGCTGACACCCAGAGCCGAAGCCCTTGGACGCAGTTGCAGCAGATTGTGCTGGAAAAGCAAGCGCACAAACACAAAGAAATGCTGTGGTTTGCCAATCCGAGCTGCCCCAGTGTGCGGCATCAAGCCGCTAACTGACAGCTACAGAAAGCTGGGCTTGGGCCAGTTCCTCAACTGAAGGGCAGGTGCACACCAGGTGGCGATCGCCAAAGGCGTTGTCGATCCGGGCCACTGCCGGCCAAAACTTGTGATCCCGCTGGCTAGGGCCCGCCGGAAATGCAGCCTGGCTGCGGCTATAGGGCCGCTCCCAGTCATCCGCCGTGACCGCCGCCAGGGTGTGGGGCGCCCGCTTGAGGGGGTTGTCGATCGGATCGGAATCCCCCGCTTCAATCGCCGCGGCCTCGACGCGAATGGCCACCATCGCTGCACAGAAACGATCAATTTCCGCTAACGATTCGCTCTCGGTGGGCTCCACCATCACGGTGCCAGCCACGGGCCAACTCACCGTGGGGGCATGGAAGCCGTAATCCATCAGGCGTTTGGCCAGATCATCCACTTCCAGGCCAATGCTGCGCTTGAGCTGGCGCAAATCAAGGATGCATTCGTGGGCCACCCGGCCGCCCGCCCCCCGAAACAGCACCGGGAAATGGGGATCAAGCCGTTGGGCGATCACATTGGCGGCGAGCAGGGCCACCTGGCTGGCGCGGCGCAGGCCCGACCCGCCCATCATCCGGATGTACATCCAGCTGATCGGCAGGATGCTGGCACTGCCCAAGGGTGCCGCCGAGACCGGCCCCACCGGTGAAAATTCAGCGCCCTCCGCTGCCTGCAAACCGGACCCCGGCAAAAACGGCACCAGGTGCTCAGCCACCGCAATCGGCCCCACCCCCGGACCACCCCCGCCATGGGGAATGCAGAAGGTTTTGTGGAGGTTCAGGTGGCAAACATCCGCCCCGTAGAGACCGGGTTTGCACAGGCCCACCTGGGCATTGAGGTTGGCTCCATCGAGGTACACCTGGCCGCCATGGCGATGCACCAGCTCGCAAATTCGGGTAATGGCCGCCTCAAACACCCCGTGGGTGGAGGGGTAGGTGACCATCAGAGCCGCCAGGTCAGCGCTGTGGGCCTCTGCCTTGGCCTCCAAATCGGCCAGATCAATGTTGCCCTCGCCGTCGCAAGCCACGGCCACCACCTGCATGCCCGCCATCACGGCACTGGCCGGATTGGTGCCATGGGCACTGGTGGGAATCAAGCACACCCGGCGGTGACCCTGATCCCGGCTGCGGTGCCAGGCCCGGATCGCCAGCAGACCGGCGTATTCCCCCTGGGAACCCGCATTGGGCTGCAGCGACACCCCGGCAAAGCCGGTGATCGCAGCCAGCCAGCCCTCCAGATCCGCAGCCAGGCGTTGATAGCCGTGGGTTTGGGCGGCGGGCGCCAGGGGATGGAGCTGGCCAAAGGCGGGCCAACTCACCGGGAGCAGCTCGGCCGCCCCATTGAGCTTCATGGTGCAGCTGCCCAAGGGAATCATCCCGTGCACCAACGAGAGATCCCGGCTGGCGAGGCGTTGGATGTACCGCAGCAACTCGCTCTCGCTGCGGTACTGATGAAACACCCGCTGGCGCAGCCAGGGGCCCCGTCGCCGCGGCAGGTTGGCCCAGGCCCGCTCCAGGAAGGCCTCCTCCGACGCACCCTGCGCCAATCCGGTGGCTTCGAGGGCAGCCGCGCAGGCTTCCTGGGCTTGGGCTGCCAGAGCGGCATCGGGCGCCAAGGCCGCCAATAATTGGCTCAGCTCCTTGGGTGAGCTCCCTTCATCGAGGCTGATGCCCAAGCCCCTGGGGCTGAGATGCAGGTTGAAACCACCGGCTCGCGCCCGGGCCACCAGGCTCTCGGCCTCTTGGCTGGGCACGGTGAGGGTGCCGAGGCCAGGAGCCGGCTCCGCAGGCAAGCCCATCGATGCCAAGCCGGCCGCCAGAGCCGACCGCAGGGCCACCAGGCGGCTGGCCATGGCGGTCAGCCCCTCAGGGCCATGGTGCACGGCATAAAACCCGGCCATCACGGCCAGCAGCACCTGGGCCGTGCAGATGTTGCTGGTGGCCTTGTCGCGGCGGATGTGTTGCTCGCGGGTCTGCAGGGCCAGGCGCAGCGCCGGGCGCCCCTCCGCATCCAGCGACTGACCCACCAGCCGACCCGGAATCTGCCGCTTGAAGGCCTCGGTGGTGGCAAAAAAGGCCGCATGGGGCCCGCCAAAGCCCATCGGCACCCCAAAGCGCTGGGCACTGCCAATGGCGATATCAGCGCCCAGCTCTGCCACGGGGGCCAGCAGCACCTGGGCCAGCGGATCGATCGCCACGGCCGTGATCACCCCCGCAGCCCGGGCGGCCGTGAGCAGGGCCGAGGGGTCCCAAAGGGCGCCGCCGCTGCCAGGCAACTGCACCAGCAGGCCAAAGACGTCATCAGCCAGCGGGATATCAGCCAGCTGCTCGGCATCGACCAACTCCAGGGCAATGCCCAGGGGCTCGGCACGCGTCTGGAGCACCGCCAGGGTTTGGGGGAACACGGCCCGATCCACCAAAAAGCGGGTCGCCCCCGATCGCTTGCAAACCGCGCGGGCCAGGGCCATCGCCTCGGCCGCTGCCGTGGCCTCATCCAACAGGGAGGCATTGGCAATCGGCAGTCCCGTCAGTTCGCTGATCAGGGTCTGAAAATTGAGCAGGGCTTCCAACCGGCCCTGGGCAATTTCTGCCTGATAGGGGGTGTAAGCGGTGTACCAGGCTGGGTTTTCAAACACATGCCGCTGGATCACCGCCGGGGTGGCCGTGCCGTAGTAGCCCTGGCCAATCAGGCTGCGCACCACCTGGTTCTGGGCTGCGATCTCGGCCAGTTCCGCCAGGGCCTCAGCCTCGCCGCAGGGTGCAGGCAAACCCTCGGCGGCCGCCTCCGGCGGCAACAAAATCTCTGCCGGCACGATCTGCCTGGCCAGATCCTCCAGACAGCTCGCCCCCACTTCGGCCAGCATCTCGGCCTGCTCAGCCAGCGAGGGGCCGATGTGACGACTCTCAAACACCTCAGGCGCCTTCCACCTTGGTGGCATAGGCCTGAGCATCCAGCAGGCCATCCCATTCGGCTGGATCGCTGGGGGTCACCACCAGCAACCAACCCTCGCCATAGGGGTCGTTTTGGAGCTCCTCGGGGCTGGCCAGCACCGCCTCATTGCGGGCCTCCACCACGCCGCTGACCGGGGAGATCAGGTCCTCCACGGCCTTCACCGATTCCACACTGCCAAAGCTCTGGCCGGCGCTGAGCTGACTGCCGGGCTCGGGCAACTCCACAAACACGATGTCGCCGAGCTGGTCCACCGCAAAGGCACTCAGCCCCAACCGCCATCGGCCGCCCTCAACCCGGACGTATTCATGGCTATCCGCAAAGCGGCAATCGCTGGGATAGGTGGCTGCCATCGGCGGGCCCGAAGTTGGGCTCAGTTTG
>CAYFKI010000034.1:0-9554 GCA_964343525.1 uncultured Cyanobium sp. | reverse complement strand
ATCTCGAGCTCCCATTGCGTTTGGCGCTAACGAGACCGAATCAGGTCTGGGTTTGCATGCCCTGAATCAGGTAGTCGAAGTAGGGGCTTGCCAGGGCCGCTTCTTCTGTGCCCAGCAGCACAAGCGAGGCTTCCTTCAGGGTGCGCATGGCTTCCACCATCCCAGGCATCGGCACGCCAAGGCTGTTGTACATCTCACGGGCACCGACCAAGCCGATCTGTTGGATCAACTCGGTGCTTCCAGCTAGCACGCCGTAGGTAACAAGGCGGAGATACCAGCTGTAGTCGCGGAGGCACTGGGCTCGTTGTTTTTGGCCATAGGCGTTGCCACCGGGTGCCACATAGTCGGGCTTGCGGCTGAACAGCTGCTTGGCTGCTTCGTCAACGATTTTCTTTTCGTTGTCGGTCAGGGCCCTCACCACAGCCAGGCGTTTCGCGCCTCCACTGAGGTAATCGACCATCGAGCGCAGCTCACCGCCGCTCGGATAGCGAAGCTGATCGTCTGCCTGGAGGATCAGATCCCGAACGACGCTCATTGCTGCGGCCACACGCAGATCACACTTTATCCAGTTGGAGCTGGGATTTCGGCCCAGGCCTGCAAGGTGTAACGCCACTTCGCACGGGCCTAGGGTCTGCATAGGACCTGGGCATCTCAACGCGTGGACCAGCCTGCACTTGGGACCAAGGCTGAGGTGTCGATCACAGGCCTCTCCCACGACGGTCTGGGAGTGGCCCGGTTCGGATCCCAGGTGGTGTTTGTGCCTGGGGCCCTACCTGGAGAAACGGCTCGGATTCGCTTCAGCGTGAAGGCCAAGCGTCACTGGTTAGCAGAGCTCGAGCAGCTGGTTGTGCGCTCGGGAGATCGGCAGAAGCCACCCTGCATCCTGGCTGACCACTGCGGTGGCTGCTCACTCCAACACCTGGTAGATCCGGCCCAGGCGCTTTGGAAGACGCAAAAAGTGCAGGATGCCATCGCGCGGATCGCCCATCTACCGCTGGCGAGCGAGCCCATCCTCGCCACCGAGCAGACCCTGGGTTATCGCAATCGGGCCATCATCCCGCTGGAACGGGAAGACAGTGGCCGCGTACGCGCTGGCTATTACCGCCGCGGCAGCCACCAGATTGTCAATATGAACCGCTGTCCGGTGCTCGATCCCCGCATCGACAGTCTGATCGCCCCGCTCAAGGCGGATTTGGAGGCCACGGCCTGGCCCGTGGACGTGGATCTTCAAGCCGAGGGGGGGCTGCGCCATCTGGCCTTGCGGGTTGGAGCGAATACCGGTGAGGTCCTTATCACCCTCGTCAGCAGCCACGCCCAGCTTGAGGGACTCGCGCTCCTTGCGGCGCAATGGATGGCGCGCTGGCCCCAGCTGGTGGGGGTGTGCCTAAACCTCCAGCCCAAGCCCACCAACACCTTGTTGGGTGAAGAAACCCGCGTCATCGCAGGCAGGAATTGGTTGCTGGAGAGCTTTTGTGGCCTCGACTATCGGATTTCGGCCGACACCTTTTTCCAGGTGAACACAGCCCAGGCTGAACGGGTGGTGCCCCTGGTGTTGCAGGCCCTTGCCTCGATGCCTACCGGAGCTCTAGTGGATGCCTATTGCGGCATCGGCACCTACACCCTTCCGCTTGCGGCGAAAGGCTGGACCGTTCACGGCATTGAACTGAGTGCCGAAGCCGTGAAGCAAGCGAAGGTCAACGCCGAGATCAACAACCTCACCGGCCGCGCCACGTTTGAGGCTGGCGTGGTGTCCCGCTGTCTGCCGGAGCACCTTATTCACTGTGATGGCCTCCTCCTCGACCCACCGCGTAAGGGGCTTGACCGCTTTGTCGTGGAGGCGATTCTCCTTCGGCCGCCCCAAACGCTGATCTACCTCAGCTGCGACCCCGCCACCCTGGCGCGGGATCTGGCCCTATTAACAGCAGAGGCTTACCAACTCGAATCGCTGCAACCCATCGATTTCTTCCCCCAGACCACCCACGTCGAGACCCTGGCGGTCTTGCGTCGCCAGAGCCTCAAGGCTGGTTCGAGCTCCAGCGTTTAGTCGCTGAATCACGAGGTGTGGAATGACTAGGCGCGGAATTGGGCGGCCAGTTGTTGTTGCAGGGCCGTTTGGATGCCCTGGTGGGAGGTGTCGATCTCTACGTCAGTGAGGGTGCGATCGGGATGGCGGTACCGCAACCGGAAGGCCAGGCTACAAAGACCATCCGCCAGCTGCTCACCGGCATAGCGATCGACCAGATCCGCCTGTTCCAGAAGGGGTTTACCCGCTTTTCGGATCACTTGCAGCACGGCAGCCGCCGTCGTACTGGCTGGCAACACCACCGCCAGATCTCTCTCCGAGAAGGGCACCGTCGCAAAGGGACTGAAGCTGGGCTGCCAACGGTTCTTGCGGGTCGCGGCCGTGAGGAGCGATGAAAGCTCCAGTTCAAACACGTAGGTGGCGCCTGGAAGGTCGCTGGCTTCGGCCTGTTCGGGATGCAACTGACCAAACCAACCGCAGGGCTTGCCTTCCAGGACGAGCTGGGCTGCCCGCCCGGGATGCAGGAGCGGGTGGTCCTTGAGGACCCGATCCTCACTGGAGAGCCCGAGGCTCGCTAGGGCCTGGCCCAGGTGCCCCCTGGCTTCGTAGTAACTCGGTGGTTGGGGCTTGCCGCTGGAGCTCCAGCGTTCGTTCCGCCGTTCGCCGGCCATCACGCCAACAAGGATCTGCCTGGATTCATTGGATTGCTGGCTCAGGAACACCTGCCCAATCTCAAAGCCCCAAAAACCTGGCTGCCCGCTTTGGATGTTGCGGCGTGCCGCCGCCAGCAATTCGGGATGGAGCTCCGATCTCAGATGGCCATAGTCAGCAAGTAAGGGGTTGGCCAGAGGGATCCGTTGCTCCCCAGCCGGTACCAGCGAGAAGGTGCAGCATTCCTGCAACCCGGCCGTGCAGAGGGCTTGCCGCAGGCGCCGTTCTGCCTGTTGATGGGGCTCCAGCCCCCCGGGTTCCAACGGATCGGGTAAGTGGCAGGAAAAGCTGTCATATCCCACCAGCCTTGCCACCTCCTCAATCAAATCCACCTCCCGTTGCAAGTCCATGGATCGCGAGGGGGGCACCACCACCTCCCAACCTTCTTCACGCGTTTGCAGGGAACAGCCAAGGGCTTGCAGGGTTTGCTCAATTTGGGCATCACTGAGATCCTCCAACTCCCCTTCCACCACCACAGGGCCAAGGAGGTTGTGGAGGGCATCCCGCCGCAGGATCACGGGGGCAGGGGGCTCGATCGGACGTTGGTGCAGCCAGCGGGCCTCCACCGTTGCCTGCGTCAGTTGTTGGAGCAACTCCACGGCCCGATCACAGGCAGCCAGAGTGGTAGCCCGGGGCAAACCTTTCTCAAAACGGCTGCTGGCTTCTGTTCTCAGACCCACGCTCCGGGCTGACTGCCGCACGGCCTGGGGTGCAAACACGGCCGCTTCCAGCCAGATGGTGGTGGTTTCAGCGGTGACCGCTTCGGCAAGGCCACCCATGACCCCCGCTAGGGCAATGGGCTTGTCCTCGTAGGTCACAACGAGCGCATCGCTTTCAAGTAGCCGTGATTCCCCATCGAGTGCGGTGAAGGGTTCTTGGGCAGAGGCGTGCCTCAACCCCAACGCCTTCGGGTTCGCCTGGCCAGCTGTGGCGGCTGCCAGGCGATCGGCATCAAAGGCATGCAGGGGTTGGCCCGTTTCGAGCATCACCAGGTTGGTGACATCGACCACGTTGTTGATGGGACGAATGCCTGCTTTTTCCAACCGCTGTTGCAACCAGCTCGGTGATGGCTGCACCTGGATGCCTCGCAGGGTCGTGACACTGAACAAGCCACCGGCTTCGATCGCTGTCTGATCCTTCTGGCTCACCTCAAGCGGTGAACTGGCAATGGCGCATGGAGCCACAGGGATCTGGGTGGTTCCAGCCACCAAGGCCGCCACTTCCCGGGCAATGCCCTGCATCGATAGCCCATCGGGTCGATTGGCCGTGATCGCCAGCTCGAGGACCTGATCGTCCAGCCCAAGGGCGGATGCAATGGGTGAGCCCACGGCAGGACAAACCTCGAGCAACTCCTCAAGGACAGCGATGCCATCGGATTCGCCTAGCCCCAGCTCGGTGAGGGAGCAGATCATGCCGCTGCTGGCTACACCACGCAGTTCGGCTGGTTTGATGGTGAGATTCACGGCCGGCAAGGTGCTGCCCACCAAAGCAACCGGTACGTGGATACCGGCGCGCACATTGGCGGCACCGCAAACGATCTGAAGTGGAGCCGATGCACCCACCTCCACCTGACAGACACTGAGTTTGTCGGCATTGGGGTGGGGCTCGCGCTGCGCCACAAAGCCCACCACCACCCCCTGGGCCTGGGCCGCCAGATCCTCGATGGCTTCCACCTCAAAGCCAGCCAGCGACAACCGCTCAGCCAGGCCGTCTGGGGTCAGCGCGTCAGCGGGTGCGGTGACCAGCTCCTTCAACCATTGGAGCGAGACCCGCATGAACCCTGACCCAGAACAACGCTGGATCCTAAGGAGTGACAGGAGGCGGGAGGCAGGGAGGTAGGGTGGTCGCTTGTTCTTTCGCTTCGCATACGCGGCGCAACGTCCTTCATGGCTAAAAACAAGGGCGTCCGGATCGTGATCACTCTTGAGTGCACCGAATGCCGGTCCAACCCCGCCAAGCGGTCTCCTGGTGTGTCTCGCTACACCACGGAAAAAAACCGCCGGAACACCACCGAACGGCTTGAACTCAAGAAGTTTTGCCCCCACTGCAACAAGTCGACGGCTCACAAAGAGATCAAGTGAGTGCTCTTGCGGCCTGTTGCTGAGGCAACCAGCGGCTTTTCTTCTCCCTACCTTCCCCGTTCGCCATGTCGAGTTCCTTCTTTAAAAAGCGTCTGTCGCCGATCAAGCCTGGTGATCCCATCGATTACAAGGATGTGGATCTGCTCAAGAAGTTCATCACCGAACGCGGCAAGATCTTGCCCCGTCGGATGACTGGCCTGACCGCCAAGCAACAACGGGACCTCACCAATTCCGTCAAACGCGCCCGCATTGTGGCCTTGCTGCCCTTCGTGAATCCAGAGGGCTGAGCAAGCCCCTGGCCGCGTCAACCCTTCAACCAGGCGATCTTGTGGGTCTGAGCGATCAGACCCCAGCTCGATTGGGTGTTGTTGTGGCCGTGCAGGCCAACAAAATCACCGTCTCCGTTGGTCTCCCAACACCAGGAACCCCAGCAGCCCCAAAGCGTCTGCAGCTCCCGAGCCGGCAAGTCCATCTGCTTTGCCCCCTTCCATCCGGTGCTTCGCCGCCGGATCGGTTGGGGGTTTTTCCCTGGCAGCTCGATGAAGCCAGGCTGAAACAGGCATTGCCGCCCTTGCGCGACTTCAGTGCGGCCTGGCTGTTGCTGCAGGAGGGTGCTGAGACGCCCGGCCTGCCCTTGGTGGAGTGGATCGACCTGGTTGCCCAGGACCCATCCCCGGCGGCCATCGCTGCTAGTTGGCTGTGGTTGCAGGGTCCCCAACTCTTTTACCGGCAACGCCAAGAACTCATTGAGGCCAGACCTACGGCCGAAGTCCGGCGTTTGCGTCACGAACGCCATCGTGTGCGCCTGCTGGAGCAGAAAAAAGTTGCCTGGCAACGCACCCTGCAGCAACGCCAGCCGCTGGATCGCGGCCAGCTGAACGAAGCCGAACAGGCAGATTTGGATCAGCTGCTGGCCTGGGCGAGTGGGGACACCGAACAGCCACTCCCGCTGTCGTTGCGGCAGGCCCTGCAGAAAGCTGGCTGTTCAGCTGAGCAGGGCTCCATCCGCCATTTGCTCGTGGATCTGGGGCAATGGGATCCGCACCAGTTAGCCACCCTGCGGCAATCCACCTGGGAACTGGGTTTCTCTTGTCAAATCGAGGCAGAAGCCCAGCAGTTGGCGTCCATCGCCGAGCAGGAACAACCCGGTGATGCCGAGCGGATTGATCTAACCCGGCTCTGGGCCGTCACCATCGACGACAGCACCACCCGTGAACTTGATGATGGGCTTTCCCTGGAGCACACCCCTGAAGGGGCACTGCGGCTCTGGATCCATGTGGCTGATCCTGGACGGTTGGTGTTGGAGGGATCACCCCTGGATCTCGAGGCCAGGCGGCGAGGCACGAGCCTCTACCTAGCCCAGGGCAGTCTGCCCATGTTTCCGGTGGTGCTGAGCCATGGGCCGTTCAGCCTCCGTGCGGGCCAGCGCAACGCGGCCTGGAGCATTTGGGTGGAGCTTGATCAGGAGGGCGCGGTGGCCGCTTCAGGCTGTCAGCGCAGCTGGGTGAAGCCCACCTATCGGCTGACCTATGACGATGCCGACGAGCTGATCGACCTGGCCCCGCCCCAGGAAGCCCAGCTTGCCGACATGCATGGGCTTATGGAACGCAGGCGTCGCTGGCGGGTACAGCAGGGTGCCCTCCTGATGGATCAGAGCGAGGGCCGGATTCGCACCATCAACGGGGTGGCAGATCTGGAGATCACCGAACCCGGCCCCTCCCGCACCCTTGTGGCTGAGGCGATGATCCTGGCGGGAGCTGTTTTGGCCGACGTCGGACGTCGCCATGGCCTGGCCCTGCCCTACCGCAGCCAATTGCCAGCGGCGTTGCCGAGCCCTACGGAGCTCGCAGCACTTCCCCCCGGGCCCGTGCGCCATGCGGCTTTAAAACGGTGCCTGAGCCGGGGCATCACCGGCACCGAGCCAGCCAACCATTTCAGCCTGGGGCTATCGGCCTACGTGCAGGCCACCTCCCCAATCCGTCGCTATGGCGATCTGGTGGTCCAACGCCAACTGGCGGCCCATCTTTCAGGCGCCACACCCCGAGATTCCACGTCATTGATGGAGCTCCTTCAAGAGATTGAATCGGGCGTCCGTCAGGCAGCGGCCATTAGCCGGGAAGACCAGCGCCATTGGCAGCAAATCTGGTTTGAAGGCCACCGTCAGGAAACTTGGCCAGCTGTGTTTCTTCGTTGGCTCCGGCCCCAGGATCACTTGGGCCTGGTGCACGTGGAGGCCCTGGCCATGGATCTGGCCGCCAGCTGCCCTAGTGGATCGGAGCCTGCCGATTCCTTAACCCTGGCTGTTGCGGGTGTCGACGCCTTGAGCGACCACCTCCAGCTCCGGGCTCTGCCGGCCTAACAGGTTTGAGGGGCTAGCGAGCGCGCCTTGATGCGCGCAGCCAGGGCCCCCAGGGGTTGGCGTTGGCGATCAGGGTGGTTTGGGTGGGTCGATCCAGGGTGTTGAGCCACTGGTCGAGCCCCGGTTCCAGGGTGATCAGCGGCCACCGGCCGGATTCCATCTCCAAGCTGAAACCCCCTGAGCCATCGGGGATCACGGTGCCGCTATAGGCCCGCTCACCCGGCTGGGGAGCACCCTCGTAGGGGGAGAGATGACTTGGGCAGGCCACCAAGGTGCCTGCAGGGGAGAGTCCATTGGGATCATCAAGGGCCATCGCTTGACGTTCCCTCCAATGGGGATGATGCCAAGGCGTATCCCAAAGCGGCACCATCCCAGCTGGTGCTTGGAGATCGTCGATCAGGGTTTGTTGTAACTGGCGCACCGGCAGAGCTGCCGGTGCGAGGCCCTGTTTCACACACAGGGCGGCAGCCGCTCCCGAGGCCTGGCCGATGTTGAGCACCAGCGGCTGCAGGCGGGTCGCGCCATTGGCCATGTGGCTCACGCTGAAGCACTTATCGGCGGCCAACAGGTTGTCGATCTCGGCACTGACCAAGGCCCCATAGGGGATGGAGAACGGGGTTCCGCTCCAGCGCCCCCCCCAACGGGTGCTTTTGGGGGCTAGGGCGTAGTCGTCGCCTGGATAGTGGTGATCATTGGCGTAATTACCTACTGCGATCGCTGAGATTTGGCCGGCGCTGTTGCAAGGCAGGCTTGCCGTGGTGGCACCGGGTCCCTGGGGCAGGAGGTGCTGCTCGAGCACGATGTCTTGGCCGACCAAACGGCGCCCTTCGCGCCAGTAGGGCATCAGGGCAAGAGGACTTTCACCCTGCAACGACGTTGCTTCTTGGCTGAATGCCATCGATTCACCCGGATTGATGGCGGGGAAACAGGAGGCCAGCTCCAACCATCCCCCCGTGGCCTGTTGCAACTGGTGGGCGAATTGGAGGCTGTGATCCACCATCCGGCCATACAGCTCCAACTTCTGGGCGGGGTTGGAGCCGAAAGCCGCCGCCACAGACCCATGCCAATCGTTTCCATGCAGGGGCCAATTGAGCATCACCAACCCCCCCGGCAGACGGCCGTAGTTGACCGTGCGTTCCAATCCAAAACGGGTGGTGCAGCCTTCAAACGCCCCGCTGGGAAGGGGATGGTCCCCCTCTGCACCCGGGGGCATGGTGTCGGAACGGAGCTGGCCCATCACCACCCATGTGGGCGATTGCACCACTTGGCTCTCAAACAATGGGTGGGACTCAAGAGCAGCCTGGGTTGGGGCACTGGGTTCTTGCCAGGTCTCCCTGGCTTCCCACCCGAAGCGATAGGGGGCATCCACCAAGGGGTAGAGGTCGCCGAGGTCACTGCCGTCGATCAACACCTCCAGATCCAAGCGGTGCTGGGCTCCCTTGAAGAGGACGTTGAGCCCGGTGACCCTGCTGCCTTGGCGCTCCGCCTCCAGCAGCTCCACCCCACTCCACCACTGGAGTAAGGGCTCTTTGGCGCACCAATCGCGCAGGATGGCTTCGGCGGTGGCTGGCCTATAGCCAAAACAGCTCACCCAGTTTTGGTCAACCCCTTCCGGCTCCCGCCGTTGAAGCTCGCGCAGAAAGGCTCCCCAAAGCCCGGTTTGCCATGGGCTGAGTTCGTTGCCATCCGGGGCGCAAACGCCAGCCGCACTCACCATCCCACCCAGCCAGGCACCTGGGGTCAAGAGCAAGGTGGCCACGCCGCAGCGAGCTGACTGCAGGGCTGCTGCCACACCGCCGGTGCCACCCCCCCACACCACCACGGGCCACTGCTGTTGGCTGCTGGAAACCGTTGCCATGGTGTCTATCTGGCAGCCCCAAGATTGGCAGGAGGAGGATCGGTAGGATCCGGCTCCGGCGCAGGGCCGCTTCGGCGGCGCAGCGAGCCCTCCATCACCGCCGAGCCCACAACCGCTGCATGGTTTTCACCCTCACCACGCCCCTTTATTACGTCAACGATCGGGCCCACCTCGGCAGCGCCTACACCACCCTGGCCTGTGATGCCATCGCCCGCTACCAACGCCTCAAGGGTGAGGACGTGGTGTTCATCACCGGCTGTGATGAGCATGGTCAAAAAATTCAACGGACGGCCGAAGGCCAAGGACTCACACCCCAGGCCCATTGCGATGCGGTGAGTGCCGGTTACCAGGCCCTCTGGGACCACTGGCAGATCAGCAACGACCGGTTTGTGCGCACCACCGATCCCCGGCACCGGCGGATCGTGCAGCAGTTTTTTGAACGGGTGGTGGCCCGTGGGGATGTGGTCGAGGGCCGCCAGCAGGGTTGGTACTGCGTGGCCTGCGAGGAGTTCAAGGACGATC
>CAYFKI010000033.1:6001-9571 GCA_964343525.1 uncultured Cyanobium sp. | reverse complement strand
GGGTAGTGGATGAACACATCCAGGCAGATCACCGTGTCGTAGCGGCCCTGCAGGCTCTCCAGATCGGAGGCCACAACATTCAGCTGCTCCCGCGAGATGCCGGCGGCTTCAGCGCGGCGGCTGGCCTCGCTCACCATCGCCTCGGAGAGGTCGGAGGCGGCGATGGATCCGGCACCTCGCTGGGCCAGGGGCAGGCTCAGGCTGCCCACGCCGCAGCCGGCATCACAGAAGCTGCGGCCCGCCAGGTTGCCCTGCTCCTCCAGCCAGGCCAGCACGTTGTCGACGGTTTTCTGGTGACCGATGCGGATGTTGCGCTGCACCCGGTTGACGTCGCTGCTGTCGCTGTAGATCCGGTTCCAGCGATCAAAGCCCGTGCTGTTGAAGTAGGCCTGCACCTCAGCTTTCTCGGCCGCTTTATCGGCGGCTTGGCCAGTTTGGCTCTGGTCCAGCAGCTGCTCAGGGGGCATGGGGCCTTCAAGACGTGGCGCGGATCCTAGGGATGGCCCCTCTCCACTGACGCTCGCCGCCATTGCAAGCGGCCCGCTCCTTCCCCGGCTGGCTGGTGCCAGCGCAGGCTTTCGCCCAGGGGCAGACCCACCAACATTTCGGCTGCGCTGCGGTCGTCGCCCAGCACCTGCCGGGGCAGCACCGTGGCCGCCGCAATCGCCCGCTCCGGCCGCGATCCCCACTGCGTCAGTCGTTTGACACCCTCCAGCAGCGGCAGGGTTACCCCGGCCAGGGTGCCATCGGCCAGGCGGCAGGTGCCCTGATCCACCAGCAGCACCCGCTCATCCCAGCGGTGTTCGCCATCGCCCAGGCCATAGGGGGCCAGGGCGTCACTCACCAGCACCACCCGCTCGGGGGCGAGCTGGTGCAGCAGCGCCGCCATCGCGGGGGCTACATGCACCCCATCGGCGATCAAGCCCAGGGCCACATCGCCCCTGAGCACGGCGGCTGCCACCGGTCCTGGTTGGCGGTGGTGCAGCCCGGCCATGGCATTGAAGCTGTGGGTGAGCATGGTCACCCCGGCATCAAAGGCTGTCTGGGCCTGGGATTCGTTGGCTGCGCTGTGGCCCAGGCTCACCACGATCCCCTGCTCGCGCAGCGCGGTGATCACCTCCTCGGCCCCATCCAGTTCCGGAGCCAGGGTCACCAGGTCGATGTCGGCTTCAAATCCCCGGATGCGCTCCTGCAGCGCCGCCAGGCTGGGCCGGCAGAGGTGCTCCTGGGGGTGGGCCCCCCGGCGGCTGGGCTCCAGAAAGGGGCCTTCCAAATGGGCACCCAGCAGTTGGGCGCGGCCGCTTTGGTGTTGCTCGCGGGCTTCAGCCAGCACCGCCAGGGCCTGGCGCAACGGGGCCACGGCGCAGGTCACCAGGGTGGGACAGATGGCCTCCACCCCATCGCGCCAGAGCAGCTCCAGCAGCTCCAGCAAGCGGGGGAGATCGCCGGCTGTGAGTTCCGGGAAGGCCAGGCCCAGGCCGCCATTGATCTGCAGATCCACCCCCCCTGGGCTGAGCCAATCGCCGTGCCAGTCGAGCCCGGCGGCAGCGCCCCCTGGGGCGATTGGCTCCACCACCTGGATCACATCGGCTGCATCAAGCCCCACCCGCCAGCGCTGGTTGGCGCCATGGCGGCAGGCCTGGGCCCGGGGCAGACGCACGTTGCTCAGCCAGCGCATGGACAGAACGGGAGAGAATGGAAGTCTCGCTGGCTTTGCTGCCCTTGCCTCCCATGGTTGCTGCTTCCGGTTCGGGATCCCTGCGGGTGGCCGTGGTGATGGGCAGTGATTCCGACCTGCCCACCATGCAGCCGGCGGTGCAGATCCTCGAGCGTTTTGGGGTGGAGGTGGAGGTGCGGGTGCTTTCGGCCCACCGCACTCCTCTGGAGATGGTGAGTTTTGCCCAGCAGGCCGCCGAGCGAGGGTTGAAGGTGATCATCGCCGGGGCAGGCGGGGCAGCCCACTTGCCCGGGATGGTGGCCTCGCTCACCACCTTGCCGGTCATTGGCGTGCCCGTGCAGACCCGCGCCCTTTCCGGCGTGGATTCGCTCCATTCGATTGTGCAGATGCCCGCCGGGATTCCTGTGGCCACGGTGGCCATCGGCAATGGCACCAATGCGGGCCTGCTGGCGGTGCAAATCCTGGCCACGGCTGATCCTTCGCTGGCGGCCGCGCTGGTGGCCTACCGCTCGGAGCTGCACAGCCAGGTGCGCGCGAAGGACACCCGTCTGCAGGAGCTCGGTAGCCAGCCCTATCTGGAGCAGATGGGCTGATGCTCGAGCGGCTTGCCCTGCCCCCCTGGCTTAAAGCCGGCCTGGCGCTGCCGTTGCTGGTGCTCAACCTCTGGGTGCTGCGCCAGCTGCTTCTGCCCTTGGCCCCCTTCCCGGCGCTGTTTCTGGGGGCGGCCCTGATTGCCTTTCTGCTGGACATCCCCAGCCGCTGGTTGATCAGCCGGGGTCTGCCGAAGCTGGGGGCTTTTGCCGTGGTGCTGGGGCTGAGCCTTGGCCTCATCGCCCTGGCTGGGGTGTGGCTGCTGCCGCGGCTTGTGGAACAGCTGGGGGAATTGATCAATGCACTGCCCGGTTGGCTGGCCGAGGGGGAATCGCTGTTGCTGCGGCTGCAGGAGTGGGCGGGTGCCAGGGGTTTGCCCACCGATTTCGGCGATCTCAGCAGTGCCCTGCTCACCCGCACCAGTCAGCTCGCCAGCCAGCTCAGCCAACGGTTGTTGGGTCTTCTGGGGGCCACCTTGGGCCTCACGGTCAACACCCTGATCGTGTTGGTGCTGGCGGTGTTTTTGCTGTTGGGGGGCGAATCGATCGTGGCCGGATTGGCCCAGTGGTTGCCCCCTGGGGTGCGCCCGTTGGTGGCCGGCACCTTGAACCGCACCTTCCGGGGCTACTTCGCCGGCCAGGTGCTGCTGGCGGTGATCCTGAGCGCCGCCCAAATCGTGGTGTTCACAATCCTGGCCATTCCCTATGGCGTGCTGTTTGCCGTGGCCATCGGGTTCACCACCTTGATCCCCTATGCCAGCGCCGTCACGATCGTGGCGGTGAGTGTGCTGTTGGCCCTCGATGACCCCAGCACCGGCTTGGAGGTGCTGGTGGCGGCCATCTCCGTGGGCCAGGTGGTGGATCAGGTCATCCAGCCCCGGCTCATGGGCAAGATCGTCGGGCTGCAGCCGGCTTGGCTGTTGATCAGCCTGCCTTTAGGGGCCCGCCTGGGCAGCCTGTTGGGTTTGGGGGACCTTCTCGGGCTGCTGTTGGCGGTGCCGGTGGCCAGCTGCGCCAAAACCTTTCTCGATGCTTGGGGCCAGCAGCTCAGGCAGGAATGATCCCCTGGCTGGCCAGGTAGGTGGTGATCTGTTCCACGCACGCCTCCAGGCTGTTGCTGCCGGTGTCGATGCGCAGTTCGGGCTGGTCGGGAGCTTCGTAGGGGCTGGAGATGCCGGTGAAGTCCTTGATCTCGCCGGCGCGGGCCTTGGCGTAGAGGCCCTTGGGATCGCGCTGCTCACACACGGTGAGATCGGCGGCGCAGTGGATTTCGATGAAATCGCCCGCGTCCACCAGGGCCCG
>CAYFKI010000033.1:4929-5991 GCA_964343525.1 uncultured Cyanobium sp. | reverse complement strand
CCACCACCCCGGCATCGAGAAACAGCTTGCTCACTTCGCCGATGCGGCGGATGTTTTCCTCGCGGGCGGCATCGGAGAAGCCGAGGTCCTTGCAGAGGCCGTGGCGGATGTTGTCGCCATCGAGCACGTAGCAGCTAAGCCCGCGTTCAAACAGGGCCGCATTCACCGCATTGGCCAGGGTGCTTTTGCCGGAGCCGCTCAGACCCGTGAACCAGAGGATGGCGCTGCGGTGACCGCGCTGCTGGGCCCGGGCGGCCCGATCCACCGAGGCCTGATGCCAAACGATGTTGGTGGAGACTGTCATGGCGCCTTGGGCTACAAGCGAAGGCGGCCATCCTCCCAGTTGCCCTACCCCCCGGCCTGCTTGGGCCGGTAGCCCGCGCGCTCCAGGGCCGTGAGGGCGATGGCCACCTGGTCACCCTGCAGTTCGATCACGCCGTCCTTGAGGGTGCCGCCGGTGCCGGCTGTGGCCTTGAGCTGTTTGAGCAGGGCCTTGAGCTCCGCTTCACTGTTTTCCAGACCCGTGATCGCCGTCACCAGCTTTCCGCCTTTGCCGGCCTTGGTGCGCTGCACCCGGACCCGCTGGAGGGCCTTGGCGGTGGGTTCGCTCGCTGGCCCACTCGGCCGCTGCAGGCTGGCCTTGCTGCTGATCGGGCTGAATTCCTGCCAGCCGCCCTTGGCCATGGCCTTCTGTGGGTGATCGTCCGTTCTTACCCTGGCATCAACCACGCCGCAGCGTTGCCGGTGACCAGCACGATCCCTTCCCGCTCCACCGATCCTGCGGAGCTGGTGCCCCAGGTGCGCCCCACCGCCAGCGGCCGTTTCGGTCCCTATGGCGGCCAGTACGTGCCGGAAACCCTGATGCCGGCCCTGGCGGAGCTCGAGGTGGCCGCGGCTGAGGCCTGGGCTGATCCTGCCTTCACCAGCCGCCTCGACCACCTGCTGCGCACCTACGTCGGCAGGGCCACACCGCTCTATGAAGCCGAGCGGCTCACGGCCCACTACGCCCGTCCCGAGGGTGGCCCGCGCATCTGGCTCAAGCGCGAGGACCTCAACCACACC
>CAYFKI010000033.1:0-4919 GCA_964343525.1 uncultured Cyanobium sp. | reverse complement strand
GCTGGGGGCCACGGTGCAGCCGGTCACGGCCGGCACCGCCACCCTCAAAGATGCCACCAGCGAAGCCATCCGCGATTGGGTCACCAACGTGGAGTCGACCCACTACATCCTGGGGTCGGTGGCGGGCCCCCACCCCTACCCGATGTTGGTGCGGGATTTCCATGCCGTGATCGGCGAGGAGGCCAAGCGCCAGTGCGCCGAAGCCTTCGGCCGGCTACCGGATGTGTTGGTGGCCTGTGTGGGCGGTGGCTCCAATGCCATGGGCTTGTTCCATCCCTTCGTTCAAGACACCGCGGTGCGGCTGGTGGGCGTGGAAGCCGCTGGCGAAGGGGTGGCCTCGGGCCGCCATGCCGCCACGATCACCGAGGGCCGGGTGGGCGTGCTGCATGGCGCCATGAGCCTGCTCCTCCAAGACAACGAGGGCCAGGTGCAGGAGGCCCACTCGATCAGTGCGGGCTTGGATTACCCCGGCGTGGGTCCCGAGCACAGCTACCTGCGCCAGATCGGTCGGGCTGATTACGTGGCCGTCACCGACCAGCAGGCCCTTGATGCCCTGCGACTCGTGAGTGAGCTGGAAGGGATCATTCCCGCCCTGGAAACGGCCCATGCCTTCGCCGCCCTCGACAGCCTCTGTCCCACCCTGGCGCCCGGCACCGAGCTGGTGCTCAACCTCTCCGGCCGCGGCGACAAGGATGTGAACACCGTGGCCGAACGGCTAGGCGGTGCCCTGGGCGGCTGAAATTCAGGCCAGTAGGCGCTCCAGCACCCCTGCCACGGAGCGCACGGCGGCATGGGCCGTGGCATAGGCCATGCGCATCGGTCCGATCAGGGCCACCTGGCCCTGGCCCCCATCCCCCGTGCGGTAGTCGGCTTGCACCACAGCGCAGTCGCGCAGGGCGGCGTTGGGATGTTCGGCGCCAATCCAGATCCCGCCCCGTTGAAACAGGGTTTGGGGGGCCCCTTCCACCAGTTCCACCAGGGGCTTAAGGCTCGCGGTTTGGCTGAATTCCGGCTGGCTCAGCAGGCCCGCCAGGCCCGTGGTGAGGGCGCCGCCGCGGGGGCGATGCCGGGCTTCCTGATGACTCTCGAGGGCCTGCCGCAGCAGGCTGCCGCTGCTGCGCAACTCGGCCGGCAGCCGGTCCCAGCCAATGGGGGCATGCTGCTGCAACTGGCCATTGAGCCAGCGCTCCAGGATCGGGATCTGGTGATCGAGCCCCCGGGGTAGCCGCAGGTTGAGGCTGGTGCTCGAAGCCGCCCCTTCCACCAGAAACACCAGCAGCCGGTCGTCGCTGTTCACCAGGCGGATGGCCTGCAGAACCTGCTGGGGCCGCTCGGGCCGGGTGATCAAGCTGAGCAAGCCCGTGAGATCAGCCAGGCGCCTGGCCAGGTGCAGCAGCAGGTCGTCGAGGGCAGCCCATTGCAGGCTGAGGCCGGTGAGTTCCCGATCCAGCTGCAGGGCGGCCGCTCCCGGGGGCGGCAGCAGCTGGTCCACATACACCCGATAGCCCTGTTGGCTGGGAATCCGTCCGGCCGAGGGGTGGGGCTGGGTGAGGAGGCCCTGTTGTTCGAGAACCCCCATGGCGGAGCGCACCGTGGCCGCACTGGCGCCCAAGCGGAAGCGCCGTACCAGGGTCTGGCTGCCCACCGGTTCGATCGTGTCCACGTAGTGCCGCACGGCTAGCTGCAGCACCTCCCGCTGGCGGTGGGAAAGCGAAAGCGGGGCGAGGCTCTGCAAGGGCGAGGCTCGGGAGTCGGGATCGGCGGATGCGTGGCCTGATCGTAAGAACAAGCGATCAGAACGCGGGCTGCGGCCAGGGTGGGGCGTCGTTGTTCCCGCCGCGTTAATAGCGGGGCACGCTCGAATCCACCTCCACACTCC
Organism: uncultured Cyanobium sp.; assembly: GCA_964343525.1. Classification (GTDB taxonomy): domain Bacteria; phylum Cyanobacteriota; class Cyanobacteriia; order PCC-6307; family Cyanobiaceae; genus Cyanobium_A. The sequence continues at coordinate 3,040 of CAYFKI010000033.1, read as the reverse complement.
AGGCATCGATGCCGCCCTGCACGTTCCACACGTTGGGGAAGCCGTGCTGCTCGATCAGCCAGCTGCCGAAATGCCAGCTGCGCACGCCGGCATGGCAGATCACGGCTACGGGCTGCTCCCGATCCAGGGTGTCGGTAATGGTTTCCATCCACAGGCTGGATTGGCTCAAGGGCAGGTGCAGCACGGGGTGATTCAGGCGGGCCAGCTCCAGCTCTTGGGCTTCGCGCACGTCCACTAGCTGGATGGCTTCCCCCTGCTGGAGGCGCTCTTGCAGATCGCGGGGACGAATCGTTTCAGGTGCGCTCATGGCGTGCAACGGCGGGGGTTCGGGTCAAGATGGGCCCATCCTGCGTGGGGCGCATGAAGGCCCGCCCGTTTTTGGCGGTGGTGCTGGCGGTGGTGGTGGCCCTGGCCAGCTGCGGTTTGGCCGGTTGGTGGCTGGTGTTGCGCCAATCGCCCCTCCAGCTTCAGAGCCAGGTGCTCACCATGCCAGCGGCGGCCAGATTTGTGCCGAGGCTCAGTCCGCTCAGCCTGTATTGGTTGGCCGATCCCCAACAACCGGTGGTGTACGCCCGGGCGGTGGCTCCCTCGCGCCTGCGGCGGCAGACCGCCGACACCGTGGCCAGCCTGCGCGATGGGGCGTTTGCGGCTGCAGGGTTGGATTACGCCACCGAACTGGCGCATTGGATCGGCCCAGAAACCAGCCTGGCCCTGATTGCCGAGGGCCCGGGTGATGCGCCCCAGGGCTGGTTGTTGGCCCTGCGCAGCCGCCATGGCGACGGCGCCCGCCGTTTCCTGCAGCGCTTTTGGCAGACCCGCAGCCTCACCGGCACCGACCTGCAGATCAGCACCTACCGCGGCATGGGTCTGATCAGTGGCCGCGGTGCCCTCCTGGGCCCCGAGGGATCCACCCAGGTGCCGCTGGCCACCGCCCTGGTCAACGACGACCTGGTGTTGATCGCCTCCGGTCGCTCGGTGCTTCAGCAGGCCCTGGATGTGTCGCAGATTGATGCCCTCAACCAGGGGGCCACGCCCCAGTTTCAACAGGGTTTGCAGCAGTTGGGCCGCGGTTCGGCCCTGCTGACCGCGCGCCCCGAGGCCCTGGCCCAATGGTTTGGTCTGCCGGCCGAGCAGCTTCGCCAGGGTGGGGTCAAGAGCTTGATGGCCTCCCTACGCCCCGAGGAGCGCACCGTGGCCGCAGAAGCCCTGGTGCAGCTGGATGGGTCCCAGGTTCCCTGGCGGCCCTTGGCCGATACCCCCCGCAACACGGCCCTGATCGCCGGGCTCCATGGGGAAGCCGACAGCCTGGCCCTGCTGCAGAACCCGGCGGGCTGGCCCGAGGCCCTGCAGGGTCTATTGCAGGGTGTGCTGGCCGGATCGGGCTCCAGTCCGATTCCGGCGCTTGTGGCGGCGGCGGATGCGGGCCCCTTGCTCTGGACAGAGGGGACAAGCGGTTGGCTGATGGGTACTGGGCTCAGCCAGCCTGCGCCAGAAAGCCTCGATCCTTCTTTGCCAGCGCAGGGTCTGTTGCGTGCCCCGCTGAAGCCGGAGGGCGGCGGCGCCCCTCTGCAGGTGTGGACCCACCTGCAGGCCTCGGCGGATCCTGCGGCTTCCCTGCAGGCCAGCCTGGAGGGGGCCCGCAGCACCGAGGGCACCCTGGCCTGGTGGGGCCAAACCCTCGATGGGTTGGCCGAGCAGCGCGATTCCCGCCAGACGCCCAAACAGCAGCTGGGCCAGTTGGCTGCCCTGGAGATGGCCAAGGCGCCCTTGCAATGGGCCATGGGCCCCACCAAGGCCCAAGCGCTTCTCCAACGCTGGAGCACCTGGCGCCTGCTCTCGGGCTTGGCGGGTCAGCCCCTGGCGGCTGGTGTGGAGGGCCTGGCCATCGGCCTGGATAGCGAACCCCAGGCGCTCCATCTCAAGGCCCGTTTGCGCTTTGGTTGAGCTGTTGCTGCTGCGCCACGGCATTGCCGAGGAGCGCGGAACTGGGTGTCCCGATGCTGAGCGGGCGCTCACGGAGCAGGGTCGCCGGCGCACAAGGGCTGTGGTGGAGCGCTTGGTGGCGCTTGGTTTGGGGGGCACGGAGGCGGTGAGCAGCCCCCTGGTGCGGGCGGTGGAAACGGCGGAGATCGCCAGCCAGGCGGGGTTGTTGGCGCCAGGTGGTAGCCCGGCGTTCCGCATCGACGCAGCCCTGGCCCCTGGCGGTGATCCCGGCCCCCTGATTCGGGCCTTCCAAGCCAGGGCCGCCGACCAATCCCGCCAGCTGGGGTTTCCGCCCAGGCTGGTGCTGGTGGGCCACGAACCCGATCTGGGCGATTTGGCTGCCCGGTTGCTCGGTGCCCCTTGCGGCACCATCGCCCTGAAAAAGGCCGGAGTGGCGCTGCTCAGCCTGGTTTCTGGCGCTGGACATGGCTCTGGCGCTGGCTTGGCCCAGCTGCGGCTGCTGGCGGGCCCCAAACAACTCTTGGCTTCTTAGGAACCCCGGCAGGCAGCGAGCGCTACGGCAGCCAGCCAACGGCTCGCCGTAAGTTCAAGCCATTGGTTCGTGATGGATAGGCACCACTGATGGCCAGTTCGGGAGGAGCCAGTGGGGACAAGGCCGCACCTTCGGCGGCGGCGGCGCCTGTGTTCCGTCCAGGCCTGGAAGGGGTGCCGGCTACCCAGTCGGCCATCTGCGACATCGATGGCTTGGCCGGCAAGCTCACCTACCGCGGCTACGAGGTGGGCCAGCTGGCTGCCCACAGCAGCTTTCTGGAAACGGCCTACCTGTTGATCTGGGGCAATCTCCCCACGGCGGCTGAGCTGCACGACTTTGGCCAGGAGGTGCAGATGCACCGGCGGGTGAGCTTCCGCATCCGCGACATGATGAAAAGCTTCCCCTCGGGGGGGCATCCGATGGACGCGCTGCAGGCCAGCGCCGCGTCGCTGGGGCTGTTCTATTCCCGCCGGGCCCTCGACAACCCGGAATACATCGTGGCGGCGGTAGTGCGCCTGATCGCCAAGATCCCCACGATGGTGGCGGCGTTCCAGCTGATTCGCA
>CAYFKI010000032.1:0-9606 GCA_964343525.1 uncultured Cyanobium sp. | reverse complement strand
GCGCCGAAGCCATCCAAATAGATCCATGACAACTGTGCGCCTCGCCGATTACCGTCCGGCGCCCTATCTGCTGGAGCGCACCGACCTGCAGGTGCAGCTGTTTGCAGATCACAGCGTGGTGGACGCTGCGCTGTCGTTTGTCCCCAACCCCGCTGCCGAGCCGGGCCCGTTGCAGCTGCAGGGGGTGGATCTGGAGTTGCTCCAATTGCGCCTCGATGGTGAGCCCCTCGATCCGGCTGGCTATCAAGTGGATGGGGCGGGCTTGCAGCTGTTGGCACCTCCCAGCCGTCCGTTTGTGCTGCAGAGCCGGGTGCGCCTTCACCCCGAAACCAACACCACCCTCGAGGGGTTGTATGTGAGTGGCGGGCTGTTCACCACCCAGTGCGAGGCCGAAGGATTTCGGCGCATCACCTTCCACCCCGATCGCCCCGATCTGCTGAGCCGCTTTCGCGTGCGCCTGGAGGCGGATCTGTCCAGCTGCCCCGTGCTGCTCTCCAATGGCAATTGTGTGGCGTGTGGTGATCTGCCGCCGGCTGCCAATGCGGTCGGGGCCGAGCCCTCCCCGCGCCATTACGCGATCTGGGATGACCCCTTCCCCAAACCCTCCTATCTCTTTGCCTTGGTGGCGGGGCGGCTCGAGGAGGTGCGCGACACCTTCACCACCGCCAGTGGCCGAATGGTGACGTTGCGGATCCATGTGGAACCCGGGGATGCGCCGTTCACCGCCCATGCGATGGAGTCGCTCAAACGCTCGATGCGCTGGGATGAGCAGCGCTATGGGCTCGAATACGACCTCGATGAGTTCAACATCGTGGCCGTGCGCCATTTCAACATGGGCGCGATGGAGAACAAGAGCCTCAATATTTTCAACTCAAAACTGGTGCTGGCCGATGCCGAAACGGCCACCGATGCCGAGCTTGAGCGGGTGGAAAGTGTGATTGCCCATGAATATTTCCACAACTGGACGGGCAATCGCATCACCTGTCGTGACTGGTTTCAGCTCTCCCTAAAGGAGGGACTGACGGTTTTTCGCGACCAGAGTTTTTCCGCCGATCTCCATGGTGCGGCGCTCAATCGGATCGAAAATGTGTCGCTACTGCGCAACACCCAATTTCGAGAGGATGCCGGGCCCACGGCCCATCCGGTGCAACCGGATGCCTACAAAGCCATCGATAATTTCTATACCACCACCATCTATGAAAAAGGTTCGGAGGTGATTCGCGCGCTCCACACCCTGTTGGGTGAGGAGACGTTCATGCGTGGTATGGCTCTTTATGTGAGCCGTCATGACGGCACCGCTGCCACCTGCGCTGATTTTGTGCGGGCGATGGAGGATGCGGCTAGGGCAGGGGCTGGCGATCAGGTCAGCGTCCCCTTTGCGTTCAGTCAGTTCCGCCGCTGGTACCACCAGGCGGGTACGCCGGTGCTCCATCTCCAGCGCCATTGGGATGGCCAGGCGGGTGTGCTCGAGCTGCACATCCAGCAGCACACCCCGCCAACTCCCGGCCAGGACCACAAGCAACCCCTGGTCATCCCCTTGGTGATGGGCCTTGTGGGCCAGGCGGGCGATGCCTTGCCCGTGCAATTGGAGGGGGAAGATGCCGGCCAAGCCGCCGCTGCCGTTTTGCCTCCCAGCTGGGGGGAGGGCAGTCGCCTAGTGGTGGTGGATCAGGCCGACCAGCGCCTACGGCTGGTGGGCTTGCCCCAGCAGGACCAACCGCCCGCTCTGTCGTTGTTGCGCCAGTTTTCGGCGCCGGTGAAGCTGGAGATGGGACGGCCCACCAGTGAATTGGTGCACTTGCTGGCCTGTGATTCCGATCCCTTCGCCCGTTGGGATGCGGGCCAGGTGCTCCTGCGTCAGGCCGTTGTCGCCCGGGCTGGGGGCCAGCCCCATGGCCCGCTGGAAGCGGAGCTGGTGGATGCCTTCGGCCGGATCTTGGCCGACCCTTTGCTTTCCCAGGCCAGTCGGGCGGCCTTGATGGCCTTGCCGGGCATGGCCGAGTTGGAGGAGGAGGCTGCGGCCCAACACCTGGTGCCCGATCCTCCGGCCCTGTTTGCGGCGCTGATGGCTCTGCAGCGGCATTTCGGGGAAGCCCTGGCCACGCCATTGAACGCAGCCCTTTTTGCCTGTGAAGAGGAGTGGTTCCGGCCCTGGCCCCAGGGCAATGGCGATCGCCTGCTCACGGGCTTGATCTGGAGCTGGCGCAGTGCCGCCGGCGATGTAGCGGTGTTGGAGGCCGCCCGGAAGGCGGTGGATGGCCCCTCGATGACCTTGGCCCGGGCTGGTTTGCGGGCCCTGCAGTGCCACAACGTGCCCCAGCGTCAGCAGGCGATGGAAGCGTTCTATCAACGCTGGCAGGAGAAGCCGGTGATCCTGGATGCCTGGTTTGGTTTGGAGGCGTCGGCTCCCTTTGCCGATGGCTTGGAGCGGGTAGCCCGTTTGCTGGTGCACCCGCGCTTTGATCCGGCCGCTCCGAATTCCCTGCGGGCCGTGCTCGGTGGTTTGGCCGGCAATGCGCCGGTGTTTCATGCCGCCGATGGCTCCGGCTATCGCTTCATGGCTGATCAGATTGCCCTGGTGGATCAGCGCAATCCAATTACGGCCTCCCGCATGGCGAAAGTGTTGAGCCGTTGGCAGAGCTATGGCGACAATCGGGGTGCACGCATGCGGGAAGCCCTGGAGCAACTGGCCGGTTCAGAGCTCTCCACGAACACCCGTGAGGTGGTGGAGCAGTGCCTGGGTTGATCTATTCAGCTGATTAATTCAAGGGCGGCAGTTGGGGCGGGTTGGTGTAGGCCCCGGGACTGCCCGTCAGGCTTTCGTGAATCTGTTGGAAAGCCAGTTTGCGATAGCTAGCGCCCTCTGGTCCGGCATAGAGGCCCCACAGCCCTTCCCAATAGAAATAGATCACCCCATGGCCCTGGGCATTGGCAATCTGAACCCGTTGGCTGAGATCTGCCATGGGGGTGGTGCGGCCACCAAAGCCCGCCAGAACGCCGATTTCCACCGGCAGGCCCCAACCGCTGGCCTTCACCAGGGCAGGTTGCTCCAGATCCTTGGCAAATCCCTCCACGGAGTAGGCGTAGTTCTGCACCACCAGCTCATCGATCAGCTGGCCCAGGGCCCACAGCTCCCAATCCTGGAGCCATTTGTTGTAGGCAAAGCGAAAGGGCCCCGGTGACAGGCTCACGTAGGCCCGGTTGTGCCCCTTCTGTTTCAACACCTGGCGCAGTTCCCGCAGCAGTCCGGTGAGTTGGTGGCGCCGCCAGGTCATCCAGGCCCGATCGGAGACGTTCGTCGGCGGATCGCTACCGGTGTCGTTGCGGTAGAGAGCCTGGGTGTAGGGGTCATAGCCCAACTCGATCGGCCAGGCGAAGTGGTCGTCAAGTTGGATGCCATCCACGTTGCATCGCTGCACGATCTCGCCCACCAGGCCGATGAACCGTTGGCGCACACCCGGATGGGCGGGATTGAGCCACACCATCGCCTTGCCGTGCATGCTCACGACGCTGGTGCCATCACTGGCCTGCAACACCCAATCCGGGTGCTGTTGCACCACGGCGGCATCGGCGGGCTCCATCAGGCCATATTCCAGCCACGGAATCACCTGCAGCCCCCGCCGGTGGGCCGTGGCCGTCATCCGGCAAATGGGATCGGGGGCGCGGCCTGATCCACGGCCGCCCGCCTGGGCCAGCGCTGGCTCCATGGGCGCATACGCCGATGGATGGAACGTGGTGCCTCGGCTCCACACGTTGGGATAGAGGGTGTTGAAGCCGGCGTCTGCCAGGTCGTTCACGGCCCGATCGATGCGGGCTGGGTCGTAGTAGAGCGGGCTCGGGCTATTGGTGAGCCACACCCCAATCCGCCGCGGCTGGGCGGCGGCCCCATCGCCCAGGGCCAGCAGCATGGCCAATCCCAAGCTGGGGAAACCCAAGCTGGAGACAGCCAAGGTGGAGAAAGTCAGGCTCGGCCGAACCCTGCTGCGCAGGCGATCGGCCCATCGTTTGAAGGGCCTGGCCATGGGCCCAGCTGTGGAGCGAATCAGCGGAACATCGAGCTCACCGAGCTCTCCTCGTGGATCCGCCAGATGGCCTCTCCCAGCATTTTGGCCACCGACAGCACCTGCAGTTGGGGGAAGCGGCGTTCGTCGCTGAGGGGAATGCTGTTGGTGACGATCACCTCCTCAAACAGTCCGGGTTCGGAGAGGCGCTCCACCGCCGGCGGTGAAAACACGGCGTGGGTGGCGCAGGCCAGCACCCGGGCGGCCCCCCGTTTACGCAGCAGCTTGGCCCCCTGGCAGATGGTGCCGCCGGTATCGATCATGTCGTCGATCAGGACGGCGGTTTTGCCGGTCACATCGCCGATCACGGTGAGGCTCTCGGCCACGTTGTGGGCAGAGCGGCGTTTGTCGATGATGGCCAGCGGTGCATCCCCCAGTTGCTTGGCGAAGGCCCGCGCCCGGGCCACGCCCCCCACATCGGGCGACACCACCACCAGTTCACCCAGGTTGCGGGTGGTGAGGTAGTCCACCAGCACCGGCGAGCCGTAGATGTGGTCGCAGGGGATGTCGAAGTAGCCCTGGATCTGGGCGGAGTGCAGATCCATCGCCAGCACCCGATCCACCCCCGACTTGGCCAGCAGGTTGGCCACCAGTTTGGCGGTGATGGATTCGCGACCCGCGGTTTTGCGGTCGGCGCGGGCGTAGCCGTAGTAGGGCACCACGGCGGTCACCTGCCGGGCGGAGGCCCGCTTGCAGGCATCCACCATGATCAGCAGCTCCATCAGGTGATCGTTCACCGGAGCACAGGTGGGCTGGATCAGAAACACATCACAGCCCCGGATGGATTCCTGGATCTGGATGTAGAGCTCCCCGTCGGCAAAGCGTTTGATCACCCGAGGACCATCCGGCACCCCGAGGTAGGCGCCAATCTCCCGGGCTAGGTCCTGGTTGGAGGTGCCACTGAACAGTCTCAGCCGCCGGGTTTCATGGCTGGCCTGGGCTGGCTTGCCATCAGGGGCCACCCGAGCAGCGGTCAAGAAACTGGTCACGACGGGCGGGGGAGCGTCGGCTTAAACCTGATGGTAGAAGCGTGCCGGCCACCCCTTCCCAAAAGCGATGACCCGATTGGTGCTGCTGAGTGGCGGTCCGGCTGCCGAGGTGCGCTCATTGCAGGCCCAGGTGGCCGGTTCCCTGGCCACCAGCTCCGACCTGCGTTGGGACGGTCAGTGGCAGCCGCTGACCGCGGCGGAGCCTCCCCACCGGGTTTTGCAGGCTCTAACGGCCCTGCCGGCGGAGCCCATGCCCACGTTGCTTGGCCTTCCCCTGGATCCTGGCCTGCCGCTGGCAGGCGGCGGCCACTGGGCGGAAGCCCTCGGTGCGTGGCGCCAGCCAGCCCTGCTGGTGTTTTCGCTCAAGCAGCTGGAGAGCGGCTTGCCGGCCGCGATGGTGGCCCTGCTGCAGCAGTGGCAGGTGCCCCTGGTGGGCCTGCTCCAGTGGGGCGAACCCTGGGATGGGCCCGCTCGGCGCTGCGATGGCCTGCCCTGGCTGGGGGCGATGGCGCCAGGCGCAACCGCCTGGGATCCGGCCCTGCGAGAGGCATTGGCCCTGGCCGTGCGCTCCCGGCTGGATTAGGGGCTGGATTGGGGCTGCCCTAGGGCGTGGTCGAAGGGCTCGGCCAGAGGGGGGAGGGGGCGTCCTTGGCCCGCTGCCGCAGCCGGCTGGTCTGGCCCTTGGCTCCGGTGATGGGAGCGGCTGGGGCCAGGGGGAAGCTGGTGAATTGCACCGCATCGGGGTTGGCCAGGGCCGCCGCCAACAGGCTCAGGCTCTCGGCTTCACTGAGGTTGGTGCCCAGCTCGCCTTGCAACGCCCGCACTAGGGCAGGGATTCGTCCGAGTTGGTCGGGGATGGCCAGTTCCTTGAGCAGGCTTCGGGCCACCTCCTGGGTGTTGTCCTGGCGGCTGTCGTCGGGATGGAGCGGATCCTGGAACCGGGCCAGTTGCTCGATCTGGCGGCCATTGAGCTGCTGCAGGCCGCCATCGAGATGGATCACCAGCTTTTGCCGTTTGTCGCTGTAGCGCATTTCCATCGGAGGGTTGGCGTTCACTCCCCCCAGCTCATCCACCAGCTGGCGCAACCCCGCACGGCTCACCACCACATAGCGCTCCGGCTGCTCAGGCCCCAGGCCCACCAGCTCCCGCACCGCATCGGCGGTGAGGGCTGCTCCTCCTAGCCGGTAGAGCGCCCCGAGGGGCTGCAAGGTTGCCTGGCCCGGCAGTTTGACGGCCAGGTTGGTGGGCACGGTGAGCACCTGCAGGGGGCCCTGGGGATTCACCCGCACCAGCAGCAGACTGTCGTTGTTCGCCGGACCCAGGGGGGCGGCCCCATTCACCGCATCCCCCAGCCGGTCGCCATCGACCCCGATCACCAGCACGGTGATCGAACGGCTGGGGGCCTTGGCCAGATCCGCCGCCGTGAGGTTCTTGGGGGCCTCAAGCGAGCGGTCGGCTTCGGGCCAGATCCATCCCAACAGGGTCAAGCCCGCGGCCAGGCCGACTCCGGCAGCCCCGAGCCGCACTGCGATGCGTCGCCGCCGCGAGCCACTCTGACGCGCACTGACCTGGCGCGCACTGACCTGGGGCAAGGGCTGGTTGGGGCGGGAAGCCTTGGGGGGCCGTTCAGCCATGGCAGGGCGGCATGCCCATTGGGAGATGGAGCCCCACTTTGGCCCAACTCCCGGGCCTGGCACCCGATAGCGTTGCCAGGCGGATCCGGGTGTGATGGTGTCGATAGCTCCCCATGAGCGGGCCAAGCCCTTGGCCAAGGGCAGCACCTACCCGGCCAAGGAGCTCTGCAGCCAGTGCGGCCTCTGCGACAGCCGCTGGGTGGCCTATGTGCGCCAGGCCTGTGCCTTTTTGAACCAGACGATTGAGGCGATGGAGGCCCGGGTGCATGGCCGCAGCCGCGATCTCACCCAGGAAGACGAGCTCTATTTCGGCGTCAGCCAACGCATGCTCACGGCCCGGTTGGCCCAACCCATTGACGGTGCCCAATGGACCGGCATTGTCAGCCGTATCGGTGTGCGCGCCCTGGAAACCGGCCTGGTGGACGCGGTGTTGTGCGTTGGCCAGAGCCCGGAGGATCGCTTCACCCCGGTGCCGATGCTGGCCCGTACCCCCGAGCAGGTTCTGGCGGCTCGGGTGAACAAGCCCACCCTCTCCCCCAACCTGGAGGTGCTGGAGCAATTGCCTGGCAGCGGCATCCGTCGCCTGATGGCCATCGGCGTGGGCTGCCAGATCCAGGCGCTGCGGGCGGTCGAATCCACCCTGCCCCTCGAGAAGCTCTATGTGCTGGGGTTGCCGTGCGTTGACAACGTGAGCCGAAAAGGCCTGCAGACCTTCCTGGAAAGTGCCAGCCGCTCACCCGCCACGGTGGTGCACTACGAATTCATGCAGGATTTCCGCATCCATTTCCGCCATGCCGATGGCAGCACGGAAACGGTGCCGTTTTTTGGCCTGGATACGCCCAAGCTCAAGGATGTGTTTGCGCCGAGCTGTTTGAGCTGCTTCGACTACACCAATGCCGGCGCCGATCTGGTGGTTGGCTACATGGGGGCGACTTTCGGGCGCCAATGGCTCACCGTGCGCAATCCCCGGGGGCAGGAGCTGCTGGATCTGGTGGAGCCTGAACTCGATTGCGCTCCAGTGACCAGTCGGGGGCAGCGGCAGGCGGCGGTGCAGCAGGGGATTGATGCCTACGACAAGGCCGTGAAATTGCCGATGTGGCTGGCAGAGCTGGTGGGGTGCCTCGTGCGCCAGGTGGGACCCCAGGGCCTGGAATACGGACGGTTTTCGATTGATTCCCACTTCACCCGTAATGCCCTCTGGGTGCAGCGTCACTACCCTGAAAAAGCGGAGGCCCACATCCCGGCTTTTGCCAAAACAATCATCAGCCGCTACCGGTTGCCCGCCCGATGAGATCAGCCGGTGTGTTGCTTCACCCCACGGCCCTGCCGGGGCCTGGGGGGTGCGGCACCTTTGGCGCAGTGGCCCACGATTGGGTTCGGCTGCTGGGTCGCTCCGGTGTGGGCGTGTGGCAACTGTTGCCGTTGGCGCCCCCGGATGGCACGGGTTCCCCCTACAGCTCCCCGAGTGGTTCGGCCCTCAACCCCTGGTTTCTGGACGCCGATGTCCTGGTGGCTGAGGGGTTCCTGACGGCGTTGGATCGTGATGACCTGCCGGTGGCCCCGGCGGATGGGAGCCTGGCCTTGGCCCTGATGCCCCAGCGGGCCGAAGCCCTGGCGGAGGCCCTGGCCCGCCACTGGCCCCAACAGCCCGAGCACCACCAGCGGGCCTTTGCTGCCTGGCGCCATCGGCAGCGCCATTGGTTGGTGGATCACTGCCGCTTTCTGGTGATCCGCCGTTTGCAGGCGGGGCAGCCCTGGTGGAACTGGCCGCGGCCCCTGGCCCGGCGCCAGCCCCGGGTGCTGCGCCAACTGGATCAGCAGCAGGCCACCCCGCTGCTGGCGGAGGCCCTGGTGCAATGGCAGCTGCAACGCCAGTGGGACCAACTGCGCGCGTTGGCCCATCGGGAGCGGGTGCGTTTGGTGGGAGATCTGCCCTTCTATGTGGCCCACGACAGCGCCGACGTCTGGTGCCACCGCTCCCTGTTTTCGGTGCGCGCCAACGGTGAGCTCAGCCAACAAAGCGGCGTACCCCCGGATTATTTCTCCGAAACGGGTCAGCTCTGGGGAACGCCTGTTTACCGCTGGAGTCGCCATTGGCTCACGGGCTTTGGCTGGTGGCTCCAGCGCCTAGGCCGCCAACTGAGCTTGTTTGATTTGCTGCGCCTCGACCATTTCCGCGCCCTGGCGGCGTTCTGGTGTGTGCCGGGTGCAGCGCCCACGGCCGAGCACGGCCAATGGCGCCTGTCCCCCGGCTGGCTGCTGCTGGGCCTGCTCTGGCTGCGTAGCGGCTGCCGCCTGCCCCTGATCGCAGAAGACCTCGGGGTGATTACCCCAGCCGTGGAGTGGCTGCGCGATGGTTTCCGTCTGCCGGGCATGAAGATCCTGCAGTTCGCCTTTGATGGCGATGCGGCCAATCCCTACCTGCCTGCCAACATCCGAGGCCGCCGCTGGGTGGTGTACACCGGCACCCACGACAACGCCACCACCTTGGGTTGGTGGCAGAGCCTGGATGGGGAGGCGCGGGAACGGGTGGAGCAGGCCGTGGGTGCGCCGATCACCGCGCCGGGCTGGCAGTTGGCGGAATTGGCGCTGGCTAGCTCGGCCGATCTGGCGGTGGTGCCGCTCCAGGATTTGCTGGAGCTGGGGGATGGCGCGCGCTTCAACACCCCTGGCACGAGCGAAGGCAACTGGAGCTGGCGTCTGACCCAGCCCGTTGACACCTGCACCGGGGCTTTGAAGGGCTTCGGTGCGATGGCGGCGCGCTACGGCAGGGCGAATTGATCGCGGTGACCGGCCAGGGGGGCAAGCTCCTGGCCATTCCACTCCACGCTGCTGTTGCTGGCACCTGAGCTGTTGCTGGCAGCTGGCTTGCCGGGGGTCGGACCCGATGGGGGTGGGCTGAGGGTCAGCCGCAACGGGGTG